>JAYRNY010000933.1:0-2893 GCA_041911975.1 bacterium
CTTTCCATCCGCATCGTGCTTCAGTTCATTCACCATCCTCATGCGCTGGAGTTTCGCGCGCGCCACGGAATTGATCTCCTCGGCGCGTGCCAGCATCGCCTGAGCGATCTGCTTGATTGAAGACAACTTTTCGTCCTCCAGCTGAGCAAGAGAGGTGATGACAAAAGAAGCAGTCATCTGTCCGCTGCCCTTTTCACGCCCAATCACTAGCGGGAAGCGCTCGGGCGCCTCGCCGCTCCAGCGGACCGACCACTCTACTTTCTTCGAGTCGGCATAAGCCGCCTCGAACTTTTCGATGGCAGAAAGAACTTTCTGCTTGGTTGCCTCAGTCCATTGCGCGGGGATGTCCGACCTCGAGCGAATCACAGTGACCTCGACATTGTTGGGATTATCGAAGCCAATCTGTTTCTTATGAACGACCTTGATCAAAAGCTCGCCCAGAGCAAGAATGCCGAGGTGGTACAGCTCGAACCACTCAGAGACTTTGGACGCCTCTTTGAGCCATCTTTCGCGCGAACCGGCCGTCAAAGCAAGACTGTCCTCTACCTTTTGCCGGACCCAGAGAGGCCAGTCGCCGGGCAAGTCAGACTTCGAGCGAATTTCGAAGTCTTTCTTTGCGACGACTTTCAAGCCGGAAGTGGTCTTGGCTGTGACCAGAACAACCGGCTCGCCGTTCGCCACCTTCTTCACAGAGATGTCGAAGCGAAGCCGCTCTGGTTGCGCCTCCGTTTTGGTTCGCGGGTTCGCGGACTTGTCATCGACAGGAGCGACGAACAAGACACCTTTTGTCGGATCATCCGGTGCCGTATCGTGAACGACCTTGCAGAACAAGTTGTCGCCATGACGGGGCTGTACCGATGATCCTTTGGCAAGGAATATCACCTTGCGCGCCGCAGGATGCGTTCCCTTCATACCGCGCACCATCTGGCCGATACGGTCGTCCCATCGCTCAAACCTTATGAACCGGAAGATTTGAACGTCGCCTCTTTGCAGTTTGTTGGCAATCTGCGTGGCTGCGTACATTGAGGTCTCCTATTGCTAAAAGGTTACCGGTAGAGTGAAGCCAGATCCGCTCGCTTCTTCAAAGAGAGCGAATCTAGTTCTTGTGGTCAGGCAACGATCTCACCGCAGTCCGCGGCTCATCCCTGCGCCTTCAGTGATGAAGGAAGGAATCACAATACAGGTTCAGTTGGCTTTCTGGCTGTCTACCGGCAGATCGCCAACGGCGATTTTGAGAATGACGACGAACGACCCGACGCCGAACCAGAACATAAGCTCGTGGAGCACCGAGGAATAGGTGAAGTAACTCGGCGCCACATATCCGGCCAAAATGATCGCCAAACCGCAGAGGACAGTTTCGCCGATGCATATAATCGCCGGCAACCAGAGACCTTGCTCCGGAATCCCGAAGTGGAACATCGCCAGTTTGCGGGTGACGACGCTGACGAATAAGACGGCCATCGCCAGGAAAATATTCGCGCCGGAGTGAAAGAATTGCAAGTCGAAACTGCGCACCTCCTCCGGCGTTATGAACGAATATCCCCACGCATTGGCGCCAAGGAGAAGGGCGACGAGAATATGTTTGGATTGCATGCTGTTTCCTTTCGTCTCTTTGAAAGCGTGAATACACGCATAAGGTTCGCCGAACGGCCGATGCCGGTCGTACGGAATAGTTGTGAGGTGTTGAAAGCGAGCAGGGGTTCGAAATGACTGCAGCGAATAACTGCGCTAAATATCGCTTTTGCAGGAATTGTTGTGTGTTTGCTTGCGCGAGTATGCTCTTTCGAAAAGAAAAATATTGAAAGTTACTTTCAACATATTGGCACCGCCCCTTTAAAGCAAGCTCACATTGATAAACCACAGCAGTGCAAAACGGCACTGCGCACAGCAGTACAGCGCAAGACTGGCGCCCTTCTGGGGCACCCGTGGCGGGACGGCAACGATTTCCGCGACGCGTTTTCGCCCAATAGTTTTCAAAAAAAACTGTCAACGAACATTTTACTAAGCTAGCGCACGCGTAGTGCCACCATGCACAATGGCGCTGTTAGGACAGTCGGTCACCGATAAGGAACAGACCTTGACCTATATAGAAATGATTACTGCAAATCCTTCTGTTTAAGGACTCTCACAGCCTTGCAAAGCCTCGCAAACCGTGCTAGCTATGCCACTGTATATGGTGGCTAAACGAAAGCGGTACGACCGAGAATAATCTCAATCGTACCGCAATGATTTTGGCATCGCCGGCGATGGCGTTCGCCGATGAAAATGTTTGTCTGTACACCGAAGATATAATGAACAGAGTCAAATACACATCAAACGCAACACGGATGCGATTGATGTGTTTTGCCCAGCGGACGAGCTCATAAATAGAGGAAAAGGAATTAGAAGCAGGTTCTCATGCAAAAGCAGTTCTTACGATACGGCCCAGTATCTTTTCCTACAAGAATGAAGGTCAGGTAGAAAGTCGCACCCGGGCGCAAGATTGCGTCCGGGTGTTGCTCAGGTTTTTATGCCGCTCGCTTAGCTTTTATGCCTCACCAGCCGCTCGAAGAGCGCGCGCAAAGTCAATCCAAGCGGCATTCCCAGGAATATGCTGAATGTGACTGCGGCGGCCGGGCCAAGCCAGAGTCCGAAGCCGTAGGCGACCGACCCTCCTGCTAAGGCAATTAAGGCTCGCTGAGCAGTTAAGTGGCTGAGATCATAGCGAAAGCGTGGTCCGATGAGAAACCGTAGAATATTCGGGGTAAAGAAGCCGAGAATCAAAGTTTCGGCCAGGGCCAAGAGAGCCAAGAGGTGCAGTTCTTTCACTTGTATCGACCTTTCTCGTGCGACCGGCTGGAACCACTCAGCCGATATTTAGCTGCGTCAGGATCACGTAGATCGCTTCAGAGGC
>JAYRNY010000934.1:0-1532 GCA_041911975.1 bacterium
CGCTCGCAGATAATGATTTAGACGAAGTGATGGACATAGAGCCAGTCGCTTTCGGCAATCATCATTGGTCGCGCCAGTCATTCCTCAACGAGCTGGATAACCGACTGGGCAAGTACTACGCCTGTGTGGATACCTCAACAGACAAGCTGGTCGGCTATTCGGGCTTTTGGCTGATCGGCGACGAGGCGCATATTACGACTCTTGCCGTTCATCCGGACTGCCGCAGAAAGCGCATCGGCGAAGTGCTGCTCATCAACAACATTTTGACTTCGCGTGAAGCGGGTGCTAAATGGCTGACGCTCGAAGTGCGTGTTTCGAATGAAAAAGCGCAAAATCTCTATTTTAAATTTGGTTTCAAGAATCTGGGAATTCGCCGCCATTACTACCAGGACAACAGCGAAGATGCTCTGGTTCTTTGGACGGAAAATATTCTAAGGCCGGAATTTCTCTCTTTGCTTAACGAACGCATGGAGTCAGTGCGGCGGCTGATCAAGGTTGAATGGCTGGCTCCCGAGCACTTCGACAGCCCATATGAAGTTTCAGACGAACTCCAGGTGGCTGAAGAGAAGCGAGCATAATTGACGCTTGACTATGGCCTTATTTAAAAGAGACAATAGGGCGTCTTGGCGTCGGGGCGGAAGTTGAAAGTATATACAGCGGGATACCCGCCGATTGCCACATTGGAAATTCTGACCTGCCGAAAGCAGTGATAGAAAATTTTCGGAAACACTGAGAAGCGAATCAAGTGCAACTCGTAGTTTTACCTCCCAAACAGCAAGTCCAGGCACGCCGAACGGTGCGAAAGTCGATCGTCGGTCAGGTCATTCTTGTGATGGTGGGAATTGAAATTCTCTTTGCCGCTACGTTCACCTCTCTCGAGATGCCCGTGCCGACCGGAAAGAACATGAGTGCATCAGTCGAGAAAGAAATTGCTTTTGTGCAATCGCGAATTCCTGAGCGCTTCAAAGAAAAAGTTGCCCAATACGTTCCTGCTGTACGCCCGTCCGGCGCGGAGATTCGCTATTCGATTTATACACCTCAGACACCAGCGGCAATATTTGTCGGTTACACACTGGGATGGCCGATAGCGACAATCGCTTGCGTTACATTCCTGGTAATGGGGCTGTTTGGACCACTCTTCAATTTGCATCCGTTCGCAGGCGGCGGCGGCCTCGGCTACTACCTGGAACCAGGTTTTGGCTATTTGCTGGGCATGATAGTCGCAACCTGGGCTGTCGGTTACATTACGCGAAATTCGCGCACTTCGTTAAGCCAGATATTGGCGGTGGTTGCCGGTCTCTCCGCCGTGCACGTAATGGGACTGGCATATATGCTGGGAACTTGTGTAGTATTGGCAGTGATTGAAGGTAACGGTGTGCAACCAGGATGGCAGCAATGGCTGTTTCAAGAATTTCGCAATCTAAGCTGGTATCAGTTGCCCTACGATGCGTTGTTTGGGGTCTTAGCCGTGGGGGCGGGATTCCCGCTCAGGTGGCTCTCTGGACGATTGACCGCGCCAGACATATCAGCGA
>JAYRNY010000935.1:0-7780 GCA_041911975.1 bacterium
CCAGGCAAAACTCTACGGGCTCACGGACGCTGAGCTCGAGGGGTTGACCGCCGCCATATCCGGCCAGAGGAAAGCAGCATTAAAAGACGAGTTGCAGTCTCGTCCTGTACTCTGGAGAGAGATAGTTGTAGCGCCTGGACTGAAGCTCATGGTCGAAGACGGGTGGACTCCGGAATCCGATGCAGAAGCAGTTTTGAACATGATGCGCGCAGCTTTGCATTTAATAATCAAAGACAAGCGCCGACCTGAACACGATGGAGGTTAAGGTAATGAGCCAGGATCCAGCCGTTAGGACTATCCCTTTATTCGACCCGCAATCGGAATTTGCCAAAAGAGCGTTGGGCACACTGATTGCTGAATTGTCCGGTGCCAAGAAAGAACTGCCGCTGGCAGCAGTCGATATTCAAGCCAAGGTCGCAGACCGTATAGGCGATGTAACTGTAAAACAAAAATTTCGCAATACGTTCGCCGATCATTTGGAAGCGGTTTACATCTTTCCGCTCGCCCACTCTGCTGTCGTTACCTCCTTTGAATTGCGAGTGGGAAATCGCATCGTCAAAGGTGAGGTGAAAGAGCGCCAGCAAGCGCGCCAGGACTATCAACAGGCGCTTTCCGACGGCAAGCGCACTGCGCTCATGGAACAAGAGCGTGATGACATATTTACGATGCAAGTCGGCAATATTCCGCCCGGCGAAGAAGTCAGCGTCGAAGTGAAGTATTCGGAGCGCCTGCCCTTCTTCGAAGACGGCAGTTGCGAAATTCGCTTGCCGCTCGTTGTTGCTCCCCGCTATATCTCAGGGCAAGCAAAAGATGGACCAGCTGCCGGTCTTGGCACAGAAGTCGACACTGATGAAGTGCCTGATGCATCGCGCATCACACCGCCTCGTCTCGTGGATGGCGCCAAAGACAATGTGCAACTTTCTGTGTCTGTCGAATTGCTTCAGGCCGCCGACGGTACGTTCAACATAAAAGATTTGAGTTCGTCTCAACATGTGGTTAGCACCAATCTTGGTGATGGCAGCATCAAAGTTGAATTGTCCAACGAAGAAGAGCTGATGAACAGAGACTTCATCCTCAAATGGGTGGCTGCCGAAAAGAGCTTGAGGCCAAATCTGGTCTCTTACACGGACGACAAAGGTAACACCTACTGCATGCTGACGGTGATGTCTCCGAAACAAGACAAGTTTCTCGGCGTGCCCAGAGATGTGATTTTCATTGTCGATCGCTCCGGCTCTATGGGTGGGCCGAAAATGGCGTCAGCAGCGAAGTCTTGCTCTATATTGCTGGACACACTGGGACCGAGAGACAGGTTTGCCATCTGCGCATTCGACACAGTCAATGAGTGGATGCAACCGCACCAAGAATGGACAAGTAAAGTTGATGGACGATTTGTCAGCGCCGACGAGTCGGGAATCGAAAGCGGCAAAGCCTACTTGCGCACTATCGACGCCCGCGGCGGCACTGAACTGGAACCGGCTCTGGCTGAGTCGCTTGGCGAATTCAAGAAAAGAACTAACACCGATGCCACCGGCATCATCGTGGTTCTTACCGATGGACAAGTAGGCAATGAAGCGGGTGTGTTCAGACGTTTGCAAACCGAGTTGGGGGATGCGCGGGTGTTCACTGTTGGCATCGACACCGCAGTTAATGGCGGCATCTTGAGCCGCATGGCCACTCTGGGTGGCGGAACAGCCACCCTGGTGACGCCTGGCGCAAAACTGGAAAAAGCACTCAGTCAGATCGGGCGCGAAATCGGCGTTCCGGTTTTGACCGGGCTGAAACTGGAAGCAACGCACGGCAATTTGGAGTCGGAAACATTATCGCCAGCCAATCTTCCCGACCTATTTAGAGGGCGCGCCGCTACCATATTCTTCAAGATGTCTCAAGGTGTACTTGCAGGAAAAGGAAAGAAGAAAATCCGCATCAAAGGCACTAGACAAGACGGTACTGCTTATGTCGAAGAAGTAACGGAGAAGAGCGTCAAGCTTCCGGCCGTTGCTTCGCTCTATGCCAAGTCGCTCATTCGCGATCTGGAAGACGCGTACAGGGAAGAGGCCGGTGACCGCAAGAAAATCAGCAAACGCATGATCGAACTTTCGGTTGCTCATTCCGTTCTTTGCAGATTCACTGCTTTCATCGCGGTAGATCATGCTGAAGTCGTCAACAAAGACGGCACGCGCCGAACTGTAGTGCAACCAGTCCATCAGCCGGCTGCCTGGGAGCAAACGGATGCGGCCGGTACTGGTCAATACTTGGCCTGCAGGTCTTTGAATGTGATGGGGCAATTGGTCAGGCAGAAGCAGTCGGCAAAAGGATCGTATGGCGCGCCGCCGCCTCCGCCTCCGCCTGCTGCGCCTGGTGCTTTTGGTGCTCCTCACGCAGCGCCAGCTCCCCAACCCAGTCAAGCACCGCAAAGCCAGGCATGGGGTCTGAATAGACCCTCAGCAGATCTCGAAGGCTCGGATTCTCTTTGCGAACCGAAGTGGGGCATGGCGCCTGAAGGCGGCAGTTGGGGAAGTACTGCCGGAGGTACAGGTGGACAAACTCTAGCTGAATCGATTCGAAGAAAAATAGCCGAAGGCGCCGGTGGTGCTCAACCGCCCGCCGATAACTTCGGTGCAAGGAAGAGTGAGGAGCAATCCTACTCGTCTTCATCCGAATTGGTCGATGCGATCAAAGAAATGCTGAGAAGATTCGGCCAGGTAATGGCGCAATTTGCCACCGGCGCAAACATTGATTGGCGAACGCTTGAAGAAGCAAGAGCCCTGTGCTTGAAATGTTTGCAAGTATCGAAATTCGCCGCCAGCGCGCCGAAATTGCAGCAGTTCTTGCGTACTGAGGCTGTAGAGACGATTGCCGCCATCAAAGCAGGTGGGCTGAGCATCGAGATAGTCGATCGTTTGAAGGATGCAATTCCTGAACTGAATAACGAACTCACTGCCATTGCCAATGACAAAACACCTGCAGCAGCAGGTGGTGGCAACTTCTGGGAGAACAGCGTCTAGCTGTTGTGCTCAGGGGGCGGCAATCAATCCGCCGCGGCAACAAAACAGGCTGCAAGCCATAAAAGTGAAAGAAGCTGGACTTCCCATTCCAGCTTCTTTCTTCTTGGGCACATCTTTTGACGGATGAAACATTGTGGAATCTGCTGTGACACCAAATCCAGTGCTATTGAATCGAATGGAGTCCCGATTGGGAAGTCGCAGCCTCAACTGGAGTGTCAACCTGCATAGTCAAATCCTTAAAAATATGTTGGGAAGGAAGTGCAAAGCGGCGGTCAGTTGCCACCGTTATGACAGTCTGAAGCTTATTGTGAGTGCGTGAAATAAACGTGTCAGGTTCGTGAGATTTTCATGACATAGGGAACTTTCAACAAAATTGCGCAATTCCACATTTATTTTACGAGGTACACGCACAATCATGTCTTCACCGGGAACAATGGCGGTTGAAAAATGTCTTTGCATTCAGCAAACCAAATGCGCAAGTTAGAGAACCGGAAACAGTACAAGTTTTCGGAGTAGTGAATCCTCTCTTGTGCAGCCCAGTCGCGTCCCTGAAAGTTGACGAAGGCATAAAAGGAATCCGGATAAACAGGCAGATAGGTGAATCAAATGTTCTTCACAGATAAAGAGAATGAGTCCGATCTTTCCAGTGACACAGTCATCAATTTGACCTCGCAAGTCACTGATATTGAGGTGGAACAAGTCCTCTCTGATAAGACGATTGAATCCGCTGAGTCCTGCCCTGAGGGCGTTTGCCCGTTGAGCTGGCATCCGTCTCGCCGCAATCAGGCTGCCTGATCGCCGATTCTCAGGGTTTTGCCGAAGTTTTATCAAAACAGTCACATTACTGTCATGTTCCGCAAATAGGATATCGGCCGGTAGATCTCTAGCGCTTCCCGCTTAAGCTCTACCGTAGGGATGTTCCAGTACTAGAGCCGAACTTTTCTGGTTGGGGCGGAGCTGAAAACTAAAGTCACTAATTAGTAACTCGACTCTAGTAATTTATGCTCATGCCACAACTTTTCCACAATTTCTCTCTAAACTCTGGACAACCCGAAGGAAGCCATTCCATTTTCCCTTTCGCTTCTAAAAACTTACTACCGTGAACGTAATTACTAAGAAAACCGCTTATGGCCGGTACGCAGCACTTGTTGATTTAACTACCGGACTGCAAACCACTCTCCTTCTCAATGAAGTGCGTATCGGCCGCTCACGCGAGAACGATATCGTGCTGGAGGGAGATTTGACCGCGTCGCGGCGTCAGGCTCGCATCACCCGAGTGGGTGATTGCTACTTCCTGGAGGACCTGGCGAGCACCAACGGCACTCTCCTAAATGGCAAACAAATCCACGGCAAAGCACTACTCAATCATGATGATGTGCTCAATTTGGGCAGACGCATTTATACCTTCTCCCTGGTTGAGCCGGTCACAGATGAAGAGCCCACAGTCAATCTTGACGGTGGAGCCATGGTTTCGATGTTGCACAGTGCCCAGAAGATGGTCGCAGACATGCTCAGCCGCGTCAGCGGCAATTCACCTGCGCCGGCCAATCCAGCTGCCTATCCAGAATCGCTGGCCACGACTGTTCCTCAGAGCAATAACAAGAACCGCTTTGCTCAAGGCAAACTTCTCTCTACTGCCCTTAAGCAATATCAAAAGCGAAAACATATTCCCACCAGTGTGGACCCGCACGCAAACGCACAAGCGAAATTATGCAGATAGTCAGCTGCATTTCGCAGACAGTTTAGTGACCAATCTTTAGGGAATGCCGCAGACTTTCGCTCAGGCAATTCAGCGGATAGTCCGGGCTTCCTTTCGCCAAGCTTTCATGGTTTTGTGGCGCCGGTGCTCTGCGATTGGGCTGGCTTTGCCGGTGGCAATTCCACGGCGCGGCAAACAAAGGAAAGGTTGCGACCCGAGCCCGTGCTGATCATGATCGCCTCAATGAGCGGCGGATTCACCGCCTTGTCGCCCTGCCAGTCGACTACAAAGCTGGCTCCGGAACCACCCGACGTGTCATCGAGACTGACAACGAAGTCGGCCGTTGCCATTGGATCCAGCAAAACAGGCTTCGGTACGTATTCTCGGATCAGTTTTCCGGTGTTCGATTGATATTTCACCGAAGAAACGACAATCGCCCGTGTGTCATCAGTGTTTCTGACGCTCAATGTCTCAGCTAGATTGAGCACCCTGTCCCGGTCGTCCGTGTAAATGTGCGAGTAGACAGGCACGTAAGCGCGCGATTGCTTGGGATACGCGGAAAGACTTGCTTTGTCGACCGCCTTCAGGTGATGCTGCCAGGTTTCCGGTGGCTCGGACTCTTTTGCGACCGAACTGCCTTCCCTGTCGCAGCCCTGAAAAACCAGCACTGAGGCGGCTAGAGCCATTAATCGGGTAGTAGAAAAAAGGCGCATTACTGTGGTATCCCCGCGGTGTGCATCAACTATTGTAGAGGCGTATGGTCCTTCGAGGAACCATGGGTGCCCATTCTCGTCTACCTTGGTAGTCAAGAAGGGTGGGTGGAGAAATCAGTTCAGGGGGTTAACCGCTTTGCCAATGTTGCTGGTCCGCTACAAACGGCACTGAAAATCCGGGGTCAAAGCCCCCTATTTTCCAGGACCTGACGGTCATTTTATAAAACCGTGGCAATCCATATTCTTGAAAACCAGTCCTACACGTATAATAGGAGTACTTTATATAGACTCTGCATTATTATTTAGAACTGGCATCACCGAGAGCCCAAGAATCTGTAGGAGCATTAAAGGGTGGCAAACATATCATTTTCGTGGCTAGCACGCGCCCGCTGGAACGTTCTCGACATGATCAATGTGATTGGACGTGGTTCAGTCCCAACGTATATGTTCTACGAAATTGATATGACGTGGGCTGAGACCCTGCGCGCAGAGCTCAAGGAGAAGGGCGTCAAAGTGACCGCCACTGCCATTCTTTTGAAGGCAATCGGCATTGCCCAGAGATTGCACCCGGCTAGCCGCACCGCCATTTTGCCGTGGGGCCGTACTGTTACTTTCAACGATATCGTCGCTGGTTTCACTGTCGAGCGTTATGTCGGACAACAGCCGGCGGTTTTCTTTGGATCCATAGAGTCTCCCGACTCCAAGCCTCTGGTGCAGGTGGCTGAGGAATTGCGCGCGTACGGCGAAGATGACATCACGACCGTTCCGCAGCTTGATATCGAACATCGCTTCAACAACATGCCGTGGCTGTTCAGACGTTTCATTCTCTGGCTGGGCATGCGTTTTCCCAAGGTTCGCCTGCGTTATATGGGCGCCACATTCGGTGTTTCTTCCCTGGGCAAATTCGGTTGCCGCGGCTTGATTCCTCCTTGCGTAAGCACCTCGACTTTCGGTGTTGGTTGTGTCGAGCCGCGCGCTGTGGTTAGAGAAGGAAACATTGTCGTCCGCCCGATGATGACCCTCATTCTCAATTTCGATCACCGCTTGATCGACGGCGGTCCGGCCGCCCGCTTCATGCAGGATGTTCAGAAGCTTTTGGAAGGCGACCTGCAAAGCTATATCGAAGAAGAGCTAAGCTTGCTCGATTCGCCCGCTAAGTCGATGGCCGGCTCACCGGCGTGAGCATAGCGATGAGCTAAACACAAGGCAATTGAATGGCGTCAATGTTGCAAAGCGGCAATCTGCATGCGCTTTACGCAGTAAGAATCTTGCACTTAATTCTTAAGAGTGTCGCTGTCCTGCTTGGATGAGTCCATTACTTTGCCTTGCACCATGAGGTTTTCCGGACCGACTAATTTCAGTATTTGCGGCAGCACTTTTTCGCATGCCGCCACTCCGGCTGCTACTGCTGCTATTGCATCCTTGCGCTTAGTCGATACCATGCGAATTCCGTTGACGTCCGGGTGAATGACGACGTTGGCCAACTTGAGTGAATCCTGATCGACCTTCGCCAGGTGCAGGCAAATGACTCGATGGACTACGCTGCCGAACTTCTCGAACTCGCCCATGGGCAGCTCGTCTATGCTCTCATCGATATCGACCGCTATGACAATGTCGGCGCCCATGTCGCGAACTTGCTGGGTGGGAAGATTGACGAGAACACCGCCGTCCACGAAGAGCTTGTCGTCTATCTTCACTGGCCGGCGCAAAACCGGCAGTGCGCAGCTCGCTTGCAGAACGCGTCCGAAATTTCCTTTGTCCAGTGCGTATGGCTTACCGTCGATGAGATTCAACGCCACCGCACAAAATGGAATCTTGAGCGACTCGATTGTTTTTTCTTATTGCGGAATTGATTTGTCCAAGTACTTGCGAAAAATATTTCCGCGATAGAGTCCGTCATATTGGTGCGAACCTACTGCCTTGAGCGGAAGGAAAGCGGGAGCCACAGCCAATCTCACACTTATTGGCGCGGTCATGAAGTGTTTCATCAACAAGCCCTGGGTGAACTTTTCTTCCAGCTGGCAGACCGGAACACCGGCAGCATACAAACCGCCGACCACCGAGCCCATGCTGGTTCCTGCAATGCAGTCTAAACGTATACCTTCGCGCTCCAGCACCTGCAGCACGCCAATGTGTGCGGCGCCCCTCATGCCACCACCTCCGAGGGCAAGGCCCACTTTGGGGCGATGTTTGGGCGAAACTGTTTCGACTGACTGAACCGGCTGCGTTATTTGAGCGCTCCTAAGGCTCTGAACGTTTTGAGCATGCGAAGTATCTTGGCCTGGCTGAGCATCCGAGGCCTGAGCCCAAACTGGACGGAAACAGCCTGTGGAGACGCAAAGAACTGCAGTCAAAAAGGCTGC
>JAYRNY010000936.1:0-2803 GCA_041911975.1 bacterium
CGGCTTACATGCCGCCCATCGTCGGCATTTTCGCCCCTCTCCGCTGTAGGGGCGGCTTACATGCCGCCCGGTGTCGGCGAGCAGCCGACACTTTCAAGTTACTACGCTGCTTTCGACTGATTCTTTTTGCGCTGAACTAACAAAAACGGCAGAATAGTCTTGCGCGCGTGCTCTTCTCTGAAGCGCCACAGGAATGCGTCCAGCAAGTAATGCGAGTTGGCTGTGCCCAGGTAGACACCGGCGATGATCTGCGTCATCAGCGGGCTGGCACCTTGCATATGCACGGTGGACTTGATGATCGCCAGCGTCAAAACGCCCATGCCGCAGGTGATGAAGAAGAGTGCCAGAGGTGAGAACTTCGGCAAATTGATGCGATTCTCTTCGCTTGTTTCGCCCGACGCGTATTTGTTGCGCACCAGCATGTAATTGAGACCGATGTAGTTGAACCAGTGCATTGTCACCGGGATCAAGAAGGAGTCGTCAAACTGCTTGCCGAAGAAAGCAAAAGGCAAGAAAGCGAGCACCGACAACACCCAGAAACCAAGCGCCGGGACATTGATCGTCGCCCCTTCGCGCACTTGTTTGCTGAAAAGGTAAATGTATCTGCCGACATAGTAGGCGGCGCAAATCAGGAGTGTGCCACCGATGAACGCGCAGAGCGCATTTTGTGGAGCGCCAAAGAAGGAGCGCCAGTAGAAAATCGCCGCAAAGAAAATTGCCGGCACCTGCTGACTACGCATCTCCGTCGTGCGATCAACAATCGCCTCTCCGCGACCTTGATTGTGATAGAGCAAAAGAATTCCGACATTCTGCTGAATTAGATGCTGAAGCGCCCATAGCATCGTCACGAGCGTGATCAGCCACGGATAGTAAACATTGCCGAGGATAGAAACGGTCATGACAATAGGCGGTCCGAAGTAGAAGACAGCCATCTTCACAGGCTGAGTATTCCAGTACTCGCGATTTTTCTTATCGAAGTAGGCGAACCAGGTCGGTCCCCAGTGGAACGCGCCCGCGCCGAAAGCCTCCAGAAGCAATATCGTCCAGATTGCCGAGCTACCCAGAGACGTATAGCGCCACAGCGAGAAACACGCTATGCCGAAGAAGACCGGAAGAAAGAAAAACAGCAAGTCGTAAGTGCGCCCGAACATCCATGGATATTCGAGACGCAAACCTTCTTTAGTAATAACCGAGGATGTCATCCTGGCAAGGTAAACATAAGGGTCTACAGATATCCTACCCTTGATTCCATGCTGATATATAAATTAAAAGCTGGCCAGCTGGCATAATAGCTTTAGTCCCATGAATACTGCGCGCTGGCGAGCTCAGGTGTATGGTGGAATCTGAGACGGTTCTAGACTCAACGAAATACGACACCCCGCTAGAGTCGATGACTCGGCAGGGTGCGGCGAAGGATATTCTCATTCTCGCTGCGCTCGCCGCCGTGACCATCGCCGTTGCCTGGCCAAGTCTTCACGATGGTCTCTGGCTCGATGAATACTTATCGGTCAACAGCTCCACTGCACCGGATGTGGTGTCAATGGTGAAAAACTGTTTCGGCCGGCAGGATGATTATCACCCACCCCTAGCCTACATCTTCTTGCATCTCTGGATGAAGATGTTCGGCAACGGCGATTTTGCAGTCAAAGTACCGTCTTTGCTTTACGGACTGGCAACAATACCGGCGCTCTACTGGCTAGGTCGCGTGGTGCACTCCGCGCGAGTCGGGCTGCTCATGGCGTTCTTCTTTAGCGTTTCGCCGCTTGCCGCCTTCCTTACTTGTCAGTGTCGTGGTTATGCGCTTGCGACATTGCTATCGACGCTTTGTCTTGCATTTTTCGTAAAACTGCAGAGCAACGCCACATCGGCAAAAGGACAAATGCCTTCTCTCACTGCTTTTGCAGGCGTCGCACTGTCAGCAGCCGCACTGTGCTACACGGAGTACGTTGGTTGTGTATTGATACCATGCTTGGGTGTCGCAACCCTTCTAATCGCCGCGCGCAAGCTTGCAGAGAAAAGCGAGAATAGCCGTCATCACGCAGTTGGGACGATTGTGCGCTGCCTCGGTTCGCTGGCAATTGGGTCGCTGCTTTTCGCGCCGTGGATTCCCTCAGTTCTGAATCAAGTTCACGGCGCTCTCTACGCAGAACGCACTCCCCTGACGCGTTTTCCTGAAGTTTTCTACTGGAACGTGATGAATCTTTTGCCCATACACATTGGACTGGGTCCGCTATTTATCGTCGCCCTGGTCGCCTTGTATCTGCTCAAAAGGCACGTGGACAAGAAGCTGAATACAACAGATGAGAGCGCACCAGCACGAAGTGAAGCCCAGTTCTTCAAGTTTCACTATTTGGGAACGTCGCCGACCGGCGGCATTGATGCCGATATTGTCTTATGGTGCGCGACAATAATTCCCTGCTGCCTGATGGGTTACATAACCAATTGGTGGACAGGATACTTCCGCTACATTTATCCATACGCTCCTGCTGCCTGGGCTCTGGTGGCAATCGCCGTCTTCGGGCTGTTCTGGACAACTCACGACAAACTCAAGGGTCCGTCGAAGTTGGCTTTGATTGCCTCAGTCGCAATCATGTCGGCGGTCAATCTGTCCTGGAATCTCTGGCATGCACAACTCGTAAATTCCGGTCTTTTCACTGTCGCCAAGGAAGCTAAGCAAGGGAAATTCGACGGCACCGCAATCATTATTTTGCCCGACGTAATAGGACCAACAATAGGCTACTACCTTCCCGAGGTAGATCGAAAAGCGCACAACATAGGCATCTTCGGTTTCGCAAAATGGGAC
>JAYRNY010000937.1:0-8993 GCA_041911975.1 bacterium
CGCCGCTGAAGGTTTCAGCTGCCATAGCGTTTAAATTGTAGGGAAGAGAAGCGGAATTACCGTATCATGCCGGCCGGCAAGTGTCAGTGGGAATAACCGCACGAGTATATTAAACCTTGCCGGTGAGTCCGTTAGAAGCTCAGCCAATCTCGACGCTTGCACACCGGCGGGCAACTATCGAATGCCTTTCGTTTGCGAAATACGGTTCTGTTTCTTTTGCTTGCCGCTTGCGAATGCAGATTTGCTATCACTAAACTGAATTTGTATTTGCACTTTTCCACTGACGCTACAGGGACCGTTTCCCTCACCTCAGAAGGGCTCTTGCACGAATAAGATCTGCTTCCACCGAGTTTTGACTCGGGCGCCGAAGCATCGTCTGCACTGCTGTTTTTGCGAGGAAGCGCGATTGTGAATCGACTTAAGTTGTCAGATTCAAAAACAACATAACTCGATTTGCAAATCTACTAGCGCACGGGAAATTGCAGAAAAAACAATTACCTATAACCGCCGGAAGAACAAAGTTTCTGAAGGCACAAATCATGCAGTTTATGACTTCAAATGCTCAACTAGAGATCCCTAAGGGGGAAATTCGTCGCTATTCAATGGGCGGCACACACAGCGGTTTTCTCGCAGAAATATTCGGTGAATGGCCTGAAAACGAGCCGGAGAAAGACGCTGACCCCAGACGCGAGAAAGCGAAAAAGGCGATCGGCGATCTCCTGATGGGGTACTACCACGAACGGGTTTTCGACCGCTTTATCTACGACGGTTACCTGGACGGTCTGACGCACATGGACCGTTTGCTTGCCTATTACTCGTTTGAAAACGCTGTGCGGAAAGCGCATGTTCTTGTGCATGAAAGGCTGGCCGCGATCGATCACATCGAGGCTGTTTTCTTCACCTGCAGCGAACCTGAAGAACGCCGTCGCAAGCGTATTAACCAGGCTGGTGTAGAGATTTCGGAAATGGAGTCTTATATCTTCGCGCTGCGTGAGGGGCTTAAGTACGGGCTTGTATTAGCGCTGTCACTGAGTGCCGACGGGCATGAGCAGCCGGCTGTTGCAAGTTTCTACAGTGCCGAGGTTGATTTTGTTATGAACGAACAACCGAAGCTAATGGTCAAGCATCTCAGTAGCCTCAAAATCCAGACCACTGAAGTGATGGCTCATGGTGTGCCGGACTTCCTTGATTTCTTGAACACGATTTCGATGTTCGAGGTCTGGAAGCGTGAAGACAAATCGCTGTACGACCACATCAAAGACCCGGTGGAAAACCGTTTTAAGCGCGTTCATGCTCGCAAAGATTTGCAGGTGCTGTTTGTTAAAGCGCTGCGCGCCAACAAACAGATGTTTCACCTGATGCGCTTTGGCTGCGGCTTTTCGTTCTGCCGCCCGGCGCAGGGAAATCTGGTACTCGATTGCAGTGTTCCTGCGGAAAACGTTCCATCATGTCATGTCGCTGATGCTTTGAACAGTATACAAAATCCGGTAGGCAGCAGGATCGACTGGTGGATGTAGGATGAGACGCAATCCCTGACCCGCAAGAAGCGGCACCGTAATTGGTGCCTCTTCCTTTTGCTTTGTATTACTACACGCGACAGTAGGTGCAATACTTCGTGGCAAAGTCGGACTGAAGTCACTGACTCAGTCTCGGTTTTCGCGCACAAACAAGCCACAAGATGCCGAGCAGAAATAAAATGCCGACCGGATTCATGAATAAACAGGCGATGGCAAATACTGTTGCGGCCACCCCCAGGAAGACTATGGCAGATACTCCATAGCAAAAACAGACAAGAAGCTCGAAGAACACATCGGCGATGTGCAGGCAAATCAGCGGCAAAAAGTCATATAGCAAACCTAGCAATAACGAAGCAGTGATGAGCACTGCGCCGAGAACTACAATTTTTCGTTGCCGCTTTTGCATACGAATTCCAAGAAAGGAAACTTACCTTCCTGAAGGAGCAATCTGCACCATCATAAGTTCCTTTCCCCTGAAGAAACGTTATGTTTGCAACATTTAAGACCGCGTCTTTTCGAACGAAGTCCAAACGACGAACAGTAAACCGAGTTGCCTGAAGAATTCCTGCGAAGAAAGACACGACAATCAGGACGGATGCAAAAAGCACTAGTTTCTTTTGGTTTTCTCTGCGGACACAAACCCTCCTATTGGAGAGACCGTTTGGCTGTGAGAATACAAATAACGGTGTAAGCCAGGAGCAGAACGCAGATTTTGTTCGAGAGGAACATTGCGATGATCCCAACCAGCGCCATGAAGAGCAGTGCGAGAATGAACAAGGCCGCAAAAGCCCAATTGAAGGCGCAAGCGAACAGGCAACTCAACACGTGCAGAATGTACGAATTTTGAGGATAAATAAGCCCTGCCAAAAACGACAATGCGGACAGCGAAGAGCCCAGGAGCACTAGTTTTTGCGGCTTGTTCTGCATGACTATGCTCGCAGCCTGTTCAAGAGTTTCCCCTATTCCCAAGGTAACACCTTGGCGAAAAATGAGCTTCGCGGAGGGGACAGGTTTAGCAAGGCTGAAAGTAATAGAAATAGGAAAAGTTCTTGAGACTATTTCTCATCAGGCTATAATCGACACCAGCTGAAGGAGAGCCAGCACCCGACCTTGCCAAAAGGAGTGTTTTCTGTGACCGCCATTTCAACCTGGATGAAAGAAGAGAAGCGCGATTTCGAGATGAATGAGTATCACGAGCAGTACTGGAACAGCTTTATCAAGCGCATTTCTGCGAAGGACGAAATCAAAGGCAAGACGGTTCTCGACTTTGGTTGTGGCTGCGGTGGCTTCTTGCGTTTACTTCAAGACCAGCGCCAGTTCAAAGCCGGCGTCGGCATAGATATCGCCGAGAAGTCTTTGGAAACGGCAAGATCGCTGGTTGAAAAACGCCCGATCGAATATTTGCTGGCAAAAGATGCTGGCGCTTATAAAGGAAAGGTAGATTACGCCTTCAGCTACGAAGTTATCTACTTGATGCAAGATCTGGCCGAGCATGCGGATTTTATGTCTGATTTCTTGAAACCGGGCGGTGTGTACTACGCCGCAACCGGCTGCCATACAGGCAATCCGCAGTGGGAAGACTGGAAGAAGATTATCCTTGGTGAGTCGGTCTTGCCACTCATAGACTACGCGCCTGATGATTTCGTAGATGCGTTCAAAGCAAAGGGCTACAAAGTTGGCGTTTGCCGACTCGACCACAGAGACTTCGTTTCGGTAATCCACAAAGACTATTTCCCGACGGTTGAAGATGCGCTCAGATACTACGCTGACGACATCCAGGTCTTCCGTTTTGAAAAACTGCAATAGGAATGGGCGCAGGCAATGCGCCCCACCCACAGACATATATTGATTTCAAAAACGCCTTCCATGGCCGCTTTCTGAGTGGGTGTTAATTTTTGGTTTTTTCAATAGGCAAACTTATGTTCTCCTTCATCTAATCCGTCTTCTTCATGATCCCTAAAGGATCTGTTTCTCACAGGCGCAGCGTTTGCGGGATCTTGACGTCAGAAAATTGCAATAACCTAACGATTGCGAAACTTTGCAGAAAACGGCCGCAAAATTCTGATTGGACATGTGTCCACCCTCCAACCACCAACTTTGAAATCAGGAGAGCCGTTAATGATGGGAGTGTTTCACGATCTCGATGTATACGGTCACGAACAAGTCGCTTTCTTCCACGATAAAGAATCGGGTCTGAAGGCGATTATCGGTGTGCACAGCACCGTGCTTGGTCCGTCTCTGGGCGGCTGCCGTATGTGGAAATACTCCGACGAGGCGGCTGCGCTTCGCGACGTATTGCGCCTTTCGCGCGGCATGACCTACAAGGCTGCCGTTGCCGATTTGAAACTGGGCGGCGGAAAAGCTGTTGTTATAGCTGATGCGCGCACTGAAAAAACTCCTGAGCTTTTAGAAGCATTCGGCAAGGCTGTTGAGTCCGTTGCCGGTCGCTACATCACTGCCGAAGACGTCGGCATGAGCGTTAAGGATATCGACTACATCCGCAACTTCACCAAGTATGCAGTGGGCGGCAGCAACGAAGGCGGCTCCGGCGATCCTTCCGTAATGACTGCATTCGGCTGCTTCCAGGGCATTAAAGCGGCTTTGAAACATGCCGGACTGGGTGAAAAGCTCGAAGGCGTCAAAGTTGCCTTGCAAGGCGTCGGCAATGTCGGCTATCACCTCTGCAGCTATCTTTCCGCTGCCGGTGCCAAGCTCATCATCACCGACATCTACCCGAACCAAGTGGAAAAGGTCGTTCAAGAGTTCGACGCCACGGTTGTTACACCTGACCAAATCTACTCCGTAGATTGTGACATCTTTGCTCCTTGCGCACTGGGTGCCATTTTGAACGAGCGCACCATCCCGCAATTGAAGTGCAAAATCGTTGCCGGCTCCGCCAACAACCAGCTGGAAAACGACAACGACGGTAAAGCATTGGCTGACAAAGGCATTGTCTACTGTCCTGACTACGCCATCAATGCCGGCGGCTTGATCAACGTCGCCGCCGAAATCGACGGCTACAACAAAGAGCTCGTGCTCAACAAAGTCAGCAAGATCTACGACACCATTGATTTGATCTTGAGCCGCTCGGAAAGCGAAGGCGTGCTCCCGCAAGAAGCAGCCGCGCAGATTGCCGAGCAAAGACTGCAGCAAGCCAGCTTCATCAAGAAAGCAGAAAAGGCGATTGGCGAAAATTTCCTGAACTCCACTTTGGGTTCTGAGAAAAAAGGCGCGAAGAGCCGTTAGTCCTCGGTTTTTCCTTTGACCTACAATACCGTTTACGCCGACATCCATTGCCCTTTTTGTAATGAAAAGGTGACCTCGGGCGTCGGCTTTCGGCTTGGCTGCCTGGAAAACAAAAACTACAAGCTGGGAGATAAACTCAACTGGCAGGGCGCTCGTTGCCGCCCGGAAACACCACCGAAGGATGGAAATATCCAGTCAATAGGCTATTTCAACTGCGACTTCGTCAAGTGCAAAACCTGGTCGGATTGCTTTCCGGAAGTGCAACAAGCGCTCGTAACGGTTAAAAATGGCGTGATCGAGAAAGTCGAAGTTTACAAAGGGCCCTCAAGCGGCGAGCAATTTGAGATCATTGTGCCGGCTAAAGGCAAAGCGCGTAAAACGGATTCGTCATCAAAAACGCGCTCTCAAGCCAAGAATAAATAGCCGTCAGCAAACAAAGCTGATCTAGTCCGATCTAATGCGATATATTTTGCGCGAGGAGTGACCCATGCAAGCACGCGAGTTCTTGATGATTCCCGGTCCAACACCGGTTCCTGACAGGGTTCTGGAAGCAGTTGCCAGGCATCCGATTGGTCACAGAACGCCGGAATTCTCGAAGCTTTTGCGCGGCGCCGTGGATGACTTGAAGTGGCTGGGTGAAACCCAGAAAGACCCGTTTGTCATTACTTCCTCCGGTACAGGCGCTATGGAAGCGGCTATCGCCAATACCGTCAACAGTGGCGATCAAGTGCTTTCTCTCATCGTCGGCGTGTTTGGCGAGCGTTGGGCGAAAATATGCGATGCATACGGCGCCAAGGTAGAACGTGTCATTTCTGAAGCCGGACAGCCTGTAGACCTGGTTTTGCTTGCGGAGAAACTGAAAAAGGACAAGGACAAAAAAGTCAAAGTTGTCACTGTCACGCACAACGAGACTTCCACAGGCGTGCTCAACGACCTGCAGGCAATCGCCAAACTGGTGCGAGAACACGGTGCTTTGCTCATTGTCGATGCAGTCACCAGCTTTGGTGCCATTCAACTTCCTATCGACAAATGGGAAGTGGACGTTCTCGTCACCGGCAGCCAGAAAGCGCTCATGCTGCCGCCCGGGCTGGCGATCATCTTCTTCTCGGATCGCGCCACGCGTGTTTCGGAGAACTGCAAATCTCCCCGTTTTTACTTCGATCTGCGGAAATACAAAAAGAGCTTAGATCAAGATACGACGCCGGCCACTCCTAACGTTTCGCTCGTAGCAGGGCTGAGAGAGTCGCTTTTGATGATGCGTGAGGATGGCACCGAAAGGATTTTTGCCCGCCATATGCGCTTGAAAGAGGCTCTGCGATCCGGCATAAAAGCGCTTGGACTTAAGCCATTTGTCGCCGATGAGCATGCGTCGCCGACAATTACATCTATTCTTCCGCCCGACGGAATTTCGGTCGCCGATATCAGAAAAGGGCTCAAAGAGGAGTTCCGCATCCTGGTTGCCGATGGTCAGGAAGAGCTTAAAGGCAAAATCTTCCGCATCGGACACATGGGTTATGTATTCGAAAGAGACATCCTCATGACTCTGGCAGCACTCGAATCTGTGCTCAGAAAATTGGGTCATGAAGTGCAGCCCGGCAAAGCAGTGGAGGCTGCCTCTAAGGCGTTTGCCGTGCGGTAAATACTAATGAAAGCGGTGAAAATCCGATCACATTTCGTTAGAGGCTCATAACTTAATGTGTAATCAGGCCTTTTTTTTGTTATTAGATCTCTTGATAAATGGTGTTAGCAGGCGACCAGCCGCCTAATTACTGAAGCGCTCGGGCGTTTCCTTGAACAAGATTCAAGCGGCTGAAATGGAGGAGCTATGACTCTCCAATCCAAAAAAAATTTCAACGCTAAAGTAAAACGAAGTGCTGTCTTCTGCGCCGCAGCGACGATACTTCTATCGTCGGCAACGCCCGCCCATGCGTATTACAACTACGGATTCGGATATGGGTTGGGCAACTTGCTGTGGCCGGTCAGAGCGCTCGTTTATCCGCTCGCCATGACGCCCTGGAGTTACCGTAGCCCTTCTTACATGGCTGCCACGACAATTCAAGCTGCTGCCCGCAGCTCTTATCGAGTAATGCCGCAGCAAGGCATTTACGGAACGAGTTTGAATTACACCGAAGATCAATCGGCGGCGCAACAGCCCGGACTTTTGAAAGTCCCTCAGGGGCCGGCTGATCAAATCAATTATGCAAGGTGGCTAAAACCCACCGATCTCGCCGATCGTGAATTGCTTGCCCGCGCTCCCGGCGCTCCGGCACTGCCGGCGGTGCAAGACGGCGCGACTCCCACTTTGACCGATCCCTCGCAAGTAGCTACAAATGGCACTGTATCACCGATGGGCATGCCTGTCACTTATGGCACTCAGAACAATTTCGTGCCCATCAATCCGAACACGAATGAGCCGCAAACCGCGCCCCCTCTGACAAAGAAAAAGAAAACAAAGGCGCCGAAAAATTCCGATCAAGGTTATTTCCAGGCTCAACAATCCGGCTCTCCGGTTGCCGCACCAGTAGCCGCAATGGCAGGTTTTCCGCAACAAGGAATCCCGCAGCATCTGTCTTCTCCTCTGGCAGCTCACTTTATCGAGACGGTGAACGGGCGCTTTGACGGAGACATCTCAAAAGCGCTACAACACAGTGAGACACGCAATCTGGCTGAAGCTATGGGCCTCATAGATCGCAAAGGTTTCTCAGTGAGCAACCTGAACCAGGCGAGAATCGAAGCGATCTCCCAGATCTTCAAAGATCCGTCTCTTGATGCGACCAGCAAACTGGACGCCATGAAAATCCTGCTTCGTGCATCCACCGCTCCGGCGACCGCGCAAAGCGAAGACCGGTCGTTTTAGTCCTTCAGAGAAGCTTCGAAACTGTAGGGGCGGCTTAGAAGCCGCCCGAGGGCGCATGCAATGCGCCCCTACGATCCCTCTTGGCTTCGGGGTGGCATTCTTGCCGCCCGGCGTCGGCGAGACGCCGACCCGCCAGTAAATACGGCTTTCGTAGCATGGGAAGTCATGCGGTTTGCTAACTGCGCTATACAAAACTGTTCCGGTATTGCCGTGAAGAGCCCATAAACACTGGCTCTTTGCTACCTGCGCGCGCTTCATTCCGGAGCAGCGAAAGGGTTAGTATCGAGGCCCAATTCTTTTCCGCGTTTCTTCAGGACATACCTCTCTTTCTCTTTTCTCTGTTTCTCTGTGCCTTGTTTTTCTTCTTGCATGAGCAAGAAAGATAAAACTGTCGTGCGCAAGAACGGGCAAGGGCGGTTTTCCAAACGCGTGAAACCAGGCTTTTTCCAGCTTTCCAATCCAGCTTTCTAAGCCGGACCAAGACAAAAGGACATGCGAGGCTAACATGGGTTCTCACAGAGATGTGTTTCCCGATGTTCCTGCGCTGAAGTCGCGGCTTAGAGATAAGCGTGACTTTCGCATTCGTTTTCGCGACCGCGGTGCATTCGCCACAATCGTCTCGCCGCACGGAGGTTACATTGAAGAGGGAACGTCAGCTCTGGCTCGTGCCTGTGCCGGACCCGACTTCAACTTCTTTGACTTCCAGGGTCTGCGGGCGGAAAATCCGAGCGAGCTCCACGTCACTTCCACGCACTTCCGCGACCCAGACCTGATGAAGATGCTTGCTGCGTCGGAAATTGCGGTCTCGATTCACGGCATGGGCGACGAGGATGACATCACGATTTGGCTGGGCGGGTTGAACAAGGAATTGAAAGAGAGCATGCTAAACGCGCTTCGCGCTGAGGGTTTTCTCGTCAATCCCGACAGTCCACGGCACCGTGGTGAGAGCAAGCAGAATTTCGTCAACATGGCTAAGCAGAAGGGCGTTCAAATCGAATTGCCGAACAACCTGCTCAAGACCATGTTTGTCGGACCTCGCAAATTCGCTCGCAATGGTCGTTGTGTGAAAACCACGCCGGTCTTCGACAAGTTCGTCAAAGCAGTGCGCAAGGTTGTTCACGCAGAAAAGCGTCGTCAGAACAAACTGAAGGCAGCAGCGCAAACATCGGAAATTTCGAAGCAATCGAATGAGTAGCTGGAATGGGCTTGAACAGCGATTTCAGCTACTCTTCTTGGGGGTGACCAGGACGTCGTTGAATTTTTCTGACCTGCCCTGTCCAAGAGGATCGTAG
This sequence comes from bacterium, assembly GCA_041911975.1. GTDB lineage: Bacteria > Cyanobacteriota > Vampirovibrionia > Obscuribacterales > Obscuribacteraceae > QKMZ01. Next base: position 8,913 of record JAYRNY010000937.1, read on the forward strand.
CAGTCCGAAAATTCACTTCGTTCTGGTCACTTTCTTTACTTTTTGACCTTTTTCTTCCTTTAAGCCAGGCCAGGATAGGCA
>JAYRNY010000938.1:0-5498 GCA_041911975.1 bacterium
CAAAGGTCAGGTCGGAAACCTTTATTTCATGGGCATCCTCGACGAGAACTTCGGCAAGGGTAATCAAGCCTGGAACGAATACAAAGATTACGTTGCAAGAGATCCCCGCGGTGCCTACACGTCAGATGCGCAGTCACGCATAGCCAGACTTGGTAAGAACGTAAATGATGTTCAAAAGCTGCAAACCAGCGGTCAAGTCAAAGCGCAAGGCGACGCTGCTGCTGCTTACGATGCTGCGGTGAAACTGCAAACCGATCAAAAATACGATGAATCAATTGCGAAGTATAAAGAAGCAATTACATTGTTGCCCAACAGTGATTCGTTCTATTACGGCATGGGCACTTGCTATCAAGCCAAAAACGACATCGATCTGGCGATTGAGGCGTACAAGAAAGCTATAAGTATCGCGCCCAACAATCCGACGTACAAGCAGACGCTTACCGGTGCGCAGCAAATCAAGGCTGCACCGCTCATCGACTCTGCTATTAAAAAGCAAACCGATGCTGCCAAACCTGATTTGCCTGGTGCGATTATGGATTACGAAGCGGCACTCAAGCTGTGGAACGATCCTTCCACTCACATGAACCTGGGAACGGCTTATCAAGCTGCCAACAATATGAACAGAGCAATGCAGGAATACAACACGGCCCTGCAAATGGATCCGAAGACTTGCGTAGAGTGCTACTACTATCGCGGCACGCTCTGGGAAGGTTTGAAGAACGTTCCTAACGCAATCAAGGACTACCAGATGTATCTGCGGGCTGCACCAGCCGGTCAATCGGCAGCCGCTGTTCGCGACCGCATCAAGATTCTCTCGCCTGCCGGCAAGAGGTAGTTTCTGAAAAGTAGGGGCGATGCCATGCATCGCCCGGTTTTGAAACCGGATCTGCAACCTATGACTGGAACATCCAAGACTCCCAAGGCTTCGGAATCATCTCAATCTTCAAAGAAGTCGAAGGCGCAAGGCGAGAAGTTGCTCTTTGGCGGACACGTAAATGGTGGCGTCAAAGGTTCCGTAAGCAAGGCTGAAGAGATTGGTGCGCAGGTGATGCAGATCTTTCTCGGTTCCCCGCAATCCTGGCAAGACGCCGCTCCGCTGGACAAAGACGTCGATCTATTCGTTTCGGAAGTTGCTGCCAAAAAGCTTGGTCCGATCTTTGTGCATGGTAATTATCTGGTCAACCTTGCATCCAACGATGAGGCAAATCTGGAAAAATCCATCCATAAGTTCCGGCATACGCTCTTTCTTGCCGACCGAATCCGCGCTCAGGCTGTCATTTTTCATCCAGGTGCCGCGGGAAAAACAGAAAAACCGGTGGCATTGAAAAAGGTAATCTCCTCGATGAAGGACGTTTTGAAAGGCTATAAGGGTGATACCAAATTAGCACTGGAGGTTTGCGCCGGGGCCGGAACCACAATCGGAGACAGGTTTTCCGACCTCAGCAATATCATCGATGCCCTGAAAGGGGACGAGCGAGTAGCAGTTTGCTTCGACACCTGCCACCTTTATGCCGCCGGATATGATGTCGCGTCTGCTGCCGGACTCAAGGCAACATTGGCTGAATTTGAGGCTGAGGTGGGCTTTGAGCGTCTGATCGCTATTCACGCGAACGATTCAAAAACTCCTTTGGGCGCAAAAAAAGATCGCCACGAGAATATCGGCAAGGGATTTATCGGTGAAGATGGATTCCGGAGAATGTTGCAGCACAATGCTTTGCGGCATCTTCCCTGGATATTGGAAGTGCCGGGATTTTCGGACAAGGGGCCGGATCGCGAAAACCTGGACATACTCAGACGTCTCGCTTCTTGAAATCTCGTGTATGCTAGTGACATGGGCTTCTGAGGCATGTCTCACTGCATGAGGATTTCTTACTTACTAACAGCATTGGCTGTCACTCTGACTTTCCCGCAGGTCGCAGGCGCAGGTGAAGAAGACTGGATTCGACTTTCCCTGGGCGCCAAGCGTGCTATGGCGGCTGCCAACTACAACGATGCCGAAGCCCTCCTCAAGAAAGCCGACAAAGAAGCCGATGGTATCACCAACAATGCTTCGCACAAGGCGATCACCCTGGGCAATTTGTCGCTCGTGTACAAAGCCAAAGGCGACTACGTCAATGCCGAACTTTGCGCCAGGCAATCGGTCGACCTGATGCGCAATCTGGAGAAGAGAGACGACTTCTCCTTTGCCGTCGCTTTGAGCAATCTGGCAGGCATCCTCAAAGACCAGGCTAAGTTTGCAGATGCTGAGCCCCTCTATGAGGGCGCGCTGGCCATTATTGGAAAGCTCAAGGGCTCTGAGTGTTCCGAATACGCCACGGTAACGGACAACCTCGCTCTTCTCTACATGCGTCAGGGCAACTTTGATAAGGCAATGCCCCTGCAGGAAAAGGCGCTCGTAATCTACGAGAAAGTGCTCGGCAAAGACCACCCCGATGTGGCAATTGCACTGGGCAATTTGGCCGAAAGCTATAAGAGAAAGAAAAAGGACCAGGAAGCTATTGAGCTTCTTGAGCGATCTTTGAAGATAATGCAAAAAGTGTATGGAGAAGAGCATCCCAGTGTAGCGACAGCGCTGGACAATCTTGCCTGCTTCTATGCCGATCAAAAGAAATATGAATTGGCTGAGAAGCTTGAGCTGCAAGCTCTCGCCATCTATGAGAAAACCGTCGGACCTGAGCATCCGGACATGGCAATTACTCTGGACAATCTTTGCGAGGTCTATCAGAAGCTAGGTCGTGACGAAGAAGGGCGCAGGTTGCGCGAGCGCTCACTCAAGATCTCTGAAAAGGCTTTGGGTGCGTCACATCCTTTCACTCAGAGTGTAAGAGAACGTCTCGAGCAAATGCATAAGGCCCAGCTGCCTGAAAAGCCAAAGACATAACAGGCTTGCGAAGCAGCAAAGGCTGTGATTTTCAGGTAAACGGCCCGGGCTTGCCTGGGGTTTATCCGGTATGAAATCACACCTGTGCAGAGCACAATAAGCTGGCTCATAACATCAGCCATCTGCGCTTACGTAGATTTATACGTTACTTACGCGAATTTCTTCCGCTTCGCCTGCTTTGATTCGGGCTGGCTGCCGCTTTTCGGAGAATGAAACATGAACCATCTTATTATTACTATGTCGATGCTTTCAATGGGCATTGCATTGCCTCTATTCATCCAGCCTGCAGAAGCGCAAGACAACACTGGTATTAGAAATGGTGATTTGCAGAAAGTGCATTTCTACAAAGCCAGAAGAAAAATCAGAGTAGAGAATAATGCTCCAATTGTCACCTACGACGAACCTGATGAGAAGGAGCCGATTTACCTGATTCCGACTGGTTTGCGCCAACCGAAAGGGCAGAAAGTGATCATGATTCCGGGACCAGGGCAAGTTGATGGAGATATTGGTAGTGGTGGCTCGGGTAGTGGCATCAAAGTTCCACCTGGATATACGGCAATAGATCCGAATCGCCCGCCGAAGTCTAAATTTGAAAGCAATATTCCGATGCGCGGAATGGCTCCTGGTCGGGATCTTCCCAATGGCATGTCGACAAACAGATTGGCCGGCAAAATGTGGGATCCTCCGAAGAGTTCGGCAGGCACTGTTGCTCTTCCAGCAACAGTCGTTTCTCAAAGTGCACCGAAGACCTCCGTGTACAAACTCACCACGTCTGGCGCACAAGCTTCAGGTAGCTCGTCCTCTCGCACGAGCCTAGATGTCAGCGCCGTGATGACAAAGCGGGGGGCATTGCTGAATAAGTAGCTTCTTTTCGTAACAGGCGGCAGATTATCCTGTGCAAAGGCTAACGCGCAGCGGAACTTCGCTTGGACAAGCTGCCGCCTCTTACTACTGTGAACTCACTTCAGGCGCGCTCAAAGCATCTTCATCCACCTGAGTGCCTCTGGATTTGTGATACCAGATGAGGACTGCCGCGAGGATGAGGGATACGACGAGCAGAATACTGCTGGTCAAGATTGCCGCAGGCATTCCGAAAGCCATCAGGCTGTCGGTTCTCATTGGCTCGATGATCAAGCGGCCGACAGAATATCCGGCCATGCTCAGGCAAGCCACCATACCGGGATATTTGCGCAAACGATTGGCGAGCACGAAATATAGAGCGCAAAAAAGAAGCAAGTCGAAAACCGACTCGTACAAAAATGTTGGTTGGAAATAACTTTGATCTCGAAACACCTGAGGGCGGCTTTCAGGCGGAATGAAGAGTTTGAGCGGGAAGTCATTGCCGACAGGCTTTCCAAAGGCTTCCGAATTGAAAAAATTTCCCCACCTTCCAATTGATTGCGCTAGAGGGGTGCAACCGAGCATCAAGTCTGCAAATTTCAGAAAAGGCAATTTTCGCACCTTGGTGTAAATGAAACCGGTCAGAATTCCACCCAGCAAACCGCCGTGAATTGACAGCCCGCCCGTCCAGATCATCAGCGCCTGCAGTGGTTCTTGCATGTATCGCTGGTAGTTGAGCAGGACAAAATAGAGCCGTGCACCGGCGACGCCGCCACCAAAACACCAGAAGGCTGTATTGAGTAATTCCTCCGTGTCCAGATTCCACTTCTTGCCCAGGCGCATCGCCATGGCCGACGCCGCGAAGAATCCGATCACGAACATGAGCCCATACCAGCGCACGGTTATCGGGCCGAGCGTGAAGATGATTGCTCCGGGAGACTGAAATGTCAAACAGGCTGCCTTTACTACCTAAAACACAACACGCGTCTATCGTACACCTGTGGGGGCGCATTGTATGCGCCCCAGGCGAGATGTGTGAGTCGGGCGTGTCATAAGAGCCCGAAATTGCTGTCGGGCCGTCTGTCTGGCTAATTTACGGCAGAAGTCGCTTAATATGGTGCCTGATCGTTTGGCACCTTTCCGCCATAGACATCTTTCGGTGCTTTGCCGACGCTTCTGTCTTTATTGGCGGGCAGCCCTTTGTCGTGCTGCTCGTCGTGCGGATCATCGCCGTGCGGATCGTCTCCATGCGGGTCGGCGCCGCCGTATTTCTGGGCGATAACGTACTGTCCCTGAATCTTGCACTTAGTCAGAGGGTTAAGAGTAACGCTTTTCACATCGCATGATGGTGCGTGAGAGATAGCAACGGACAAGAGAATATCCAGCATAGTCAACCTCCGGTGGTTGAAATGGGGGTCCGCCGTTTGACATCCCCAAAAGTATACATGAAAGGGGCTGTCTGAGCGCAGTTTTCCTTAAAACTAGAACAATGCCGAAACATTGCCTGTCTGCCGCATTAGAATAACTCTTTGCACCATTTTTCGGAATAGCCATGGCCAAGACAAAAACGCGCTGGATCTGCCAGCAGTGTGGATTTCAAGCAAATGGATTTCTTGGGCGCTGCACGGAGTGCGGGTCCTGGGGCTCGCTTGTGGAAGAACTGGTCGGTGAAGCCGCCGGTGCAGCCGCGCAGACGGCTTTGAGCCGGTCGCACGCGTCTCTATCGGGCAATATAGGCAAAATGGTGAGAGGTGCCCAGGAAGGCGAACGGGCTGCG
>JAYRNY010000939.1:0-2134 GCA_041911975.1 bacterium
AAAGCAAGCAAAGCATTCAGGCTTTACTCTGTGCGCTCACATTTGCTTTCGGTTCAATCGCTCTGGCGCAAAACCAACTGACTCCTGCGCAGAAGGCCGAAATTATCAAGCAAGTCCAAGCTGAAGTTGAGAGAAGAATTGCCGATCTCAGAAATTGGCAGCAAAGTGAAGAAGGTCTCGCATACATCAGGCTCAGTGGCAGCCCAAAAGATACCGCCAATAAAAAGCACTACATGGACAAACTCAGCCCAGGCGGAAAGATCTATTTTCTAGCTTGCAGACAAGATTTTGCAGAAGCATTAAAGCTGCTGGACAAATTTCCAAAACACGACACGGGTAGCGCGTTGTATTTGCGTGCAAAATGTCTGGACGGGCAGCACAAACGCCTCGACGCAATAGCAATGTATTCAAAAGCGAGGGCCAAAATAGGCAAAGGTTTCAATCCCGGTTTTCGATTCTTTCTGCACAGCGCGTCTGCGCAAGCCGCAGTCGGGCACGATGTCGATGCAATGAGAGATCTGAAAACGGCAATTGAAAAAGGAGCGGATACCGAAAAGAATCCTACTTCGAAAGCAGCCGTCGCGCAGTCGGTGATAAAGCGCGCAGCTTACATGGAAGAAAAGCAAGGCAAATTCAAAAGCGCTTTTGAAAATTACCTCAAATTGTTTGGTGAATCGCAGTCACAGTTTCATCTGGATGAACCAATAGAGGTCGATGGCAGTGTAAAGAGCCGCGCAGGTAAATGGTTGAAAGAACATCCTTCGCCACCATCAACTAAAGATCAAGTTGAAGTTTGCAAATACCTCACTACGAAAGCCAAGGCATATTTGGCCGTTGGCGATGAGCAAACAGCAAAGGAAACATTATTGCGCGCCGTGGAATTACAGGAACCCCTTAACGGCAACTTGCCCACCGAGCATTACGACAATCCTTATTCTCCACTCGGAAAAGCGCGAGACGTAGCCAGCTCATTGCTCATCAGGCTGGACATTAGGGACAAAGACTACAAGTCTGCGTGCAAACATATTCGCGCGACCTTTGTAATCGACCCTGCCAGGGACGATCAAAAGCAGTTCAGCTGCATTTCTATGAATGACGTGCCCGAATTGGTCACGCAACACGATCGAGATCTGCATTCGTACACTGCGGAGGAATGGCTAGATCATGGACTGTCGGGTGCAACTACAGCCGGACCCCGTGGAACAAAAAAACACTAGCTCCATGCACGGCGGCGACGGTTCAGAATAAGAGAAGCATTACGGCTGGTGTGGATGATTGTGCGCGTCGCGCCGAATCTGATACCAGCTAACTGCACATGCGACCAGACAGACTGAGACACCGGTGAATCCAATGATGTCATTGAAGCCAAAGTTTCCAAAGTCTCCAAAGAACCAAAGAAATGGCATACCAAGACTCATCGTATATCTCGCTCCAAAAATTTGCTCATGACGAGGGTGACAGGCATTGTGCTCCTGAAACTGGAGCCGGGATATGGGGAAATTACGCTCAAATTTAATGTTGGCGGACCTTTCCGCTCTGGGGCTCTGTTTCCGGCTGCCGCGACAGCATCGCCCACTTATGGAAAAATGGATATAGACATTAAGTTGACGTTTTTGCACACCAGGTCGAACCCATGGGCTCATCAAAGCCGGACTCGAAAAAGCCTTCATCGCCTGAACTCGATCTTGCCAATGCAAGAATCAGAGAGCTTGATATTGAATTGCAGACTGCCAGGCTCGAGTTCGAAGAAGAAAAAAAGACGTTCAATCAGGTGATGCAAGACTTCACCAATTTCAAGACGCGTGTTGAATCTACTTCATCCGAAGAAGTAGATCGGCAGATGGAGAAATTGTTTCTCGATTTAAGCAGCAGTGTCTCACAGTTGATAACGCAGGATCATTTGCTCAATAAGTCCGGCAAACCTGTCCAAGCTAAGGATGTATTGAACATTTCAAATTCAGTGATGAAAGTTCTATCTCGCCACGGACTGCAAACAATCGGTAAAGTTGGTGAGGAAGTGCAGTTTGATATCAACAATCACGAACCTGTGAATGCGGAAGAGGCAATATGTGCTGATGAGCCTGTAACCATTAGAATGGTAGGCATCGCATATAAAGGTAAAGTCCTTCGTCGA
>JAYRNY010000940.1:0-2475 GCA_041911975.1 bacterium
AAGATTCGACTGCACGCAAAATTAGAACCGAATTTTTTTACTAGCGAAATCCCAGTTTCTCTCGAGAACTGCAGGCGTCGTTGACTGTGGCCACAAAAGCAGCAATTCCAAAAAGCACGGCAACAGCGGCGTAAATCAAATTGACCATGTACTGTCTTTCGTCCAGTATTCGGTTGACTGATGATCTTCCCGGGTCTGCAGGATCGAAGTAAACCAGAATGTGTTGTCCGTCTTTATAGCGGTGGAACACATGGAGTGGATTCAGGCTCGGCAGCTCAAACAGGTCACCTGTATATCGCCTGCCTGAGATGTTGTAGACATAGAATTTTTGGTAAGACCGCCTGCTGCGAATGACGTTGATGTGGCCTTCAGCGACCGGCCAATGGAGAGCAGCCCTGGCTCTATCAGCATACTGAATTGAATTCCAGCCCACGTTATAGGCATACAGAAAACAGATGAGTGCAAGGATGAGCATAAGAAAAGATCCTCAAGATCAATACATATCAGATCTGTTCGCACACGAAGAAATTAGCGGGTGAAATTTTTTCGGACTTCGTATTTTCCCCACTGGACATGTTCAAATTCGGTCGTATGATAGTCAGCTGTCAAGGGATGTCCATGGACACCTTCGACACTTTCTACTTGCGCAACCCAAGCTCTTTAGTCCCAATCGGGACCAAATCGAGTTGCAAGTTCTCACACCCTTTCTAAAGTTTAGGTGCAAAGCGGCTTGACCGCTTATGTTTACCTTCAATCGCTAAGACTACGGTCGTGCGAAAGGGTGATGACATGCCAATTTCCTTACTAGCGGAAACTTAACGACAGCAAGGGCGAAAGCTCCATTTTTTGGCGCAAACCTGTGCTGGGGCAAGGATTTTTGGATTTGTCATGATTTTGTCATGAGGGATGGACTATTATCGCCGTCACTCCCTCGGACACATACTTACTCTCAAATTTACTAGAGGCAGTGTTTTTCATATGCCAGCAGATTCTATTGGCGAAGTAATCCAAGTACAGAACCGCGTCGTTAAAGATGCAAGCGAAAAAGCGTTTGCTGACGCCAACAATGGCTCCGTCCCAAACAATCTCGCATACATGGAGCGGAACACTCAGACGCTCAAGCAATCAGGTGTCTTGCCCGAGCTGGCAATCGATGGTGCAAGCGAGATTTCCTATGTGCAGAAGAATTTCGACAAGCTCGACAAGTCGAGAGACGGATACATCTCAGCCGAAGAGATTGACCAGTATGTGAAGGAAAACGGCGCTAAGCTCAAACCGGAAGAGCTGGAAGCACTGAGAAAAGTCAAAGAAAAAATCGGCAAGCTCGAAGATTTGAGCAATGACGAGTTGGGATTTGAGAATGATGGCGTTACCAAAAAAGATCTCGATGCCGCGCAGCAAAGATTCAAAGCTTTCGATTACGCCCAAAAGAATTTCGACAAGTTGGACGGTAACGGCGACGGCTTCATCACAGCCGACGAGATTGACGGGTACATCAAGGCTCAAGGCGGCAAGATTGACGCTAAGGAACTCGAGAAGCTCGATTACCTGAAGAAAAACATTTCAAACATTGAAGAATACAGCAATGATGAATGGGGTGATGAGAACGACGGCATAACCAGACACGATTTGATTAAGGCAAAAGAAGAGGATGGCACCGATCAAATGAAAACCGGCAGTGCTCCTTGCGGCACTGAAAGCGTTGCAGCTACCGGCGATTTGCGTCCCGCTCTCGACTCCGCTGAGAAGAATTTCGACAAACTCGATGCAGACAAAGACGGTTTCATAACTGCCGATGAGATCGACAAATACATGGAGACGAACAAAGACTCCATTTCTCCGGAAGACCTCGCCAAATTGAGAGCGCTCAAGGAAAAAGTCGGCGACGTTGAAGAATTGAGCAATGACGAATGGGGTGATGAGAATGACGGCATCACCAGAAAAGACATCGAGATGTCCAAAGAGCGTATCGATGCTCTGGCCTATGGAAAGGATAACTTCGACAAGCTGGACGGAAATGGCGATGGTCATGTTACCGCGGAAGAGATCGACGCTTATGTGAAAGCTCGCGGTGATGTTCGTGCTGACGAGATGAAGAAGCTTGAATACCTGAAGAAGCAAGTTTCCGACATCGAGGAATATCACGATGACGAGTGGGGCGACGAGAATGACGGCTTTACCAAAGGCGATCTCGCCGACGCTTTGAGCGAATTGGGTTCTGCATCAGCTCGCGGCAACAAGGAAGAGAAGCCTTGCGCTCCAGAAAATCCGCAAACTACTCCTCAAGAAAAGCCCAAGAATCCTTGCGACAATCCAGCCAAGCCAGGCGAAAACAAACAGCCGGAAGACATATATGAAGTGAAGAAGGGCGATACTCTCTGGAAAATCTGCAAGGATCATCTGCGCCAGACAAATGGCGGTAAAGAGCCGAGCGATCGCGACATCATGAAGACCATCGCCGAAGTCGCCAAAGCC
>JAYRNY010000941.1:0-3915 GCA_041911975.1 bacterium
TCCCGATATCAGCAGCCGTCTCATGCAATCTGTTAGACCTGCCGTACCTGCCAGTGATCGTAAAGAGGAAAAGTGATGGACAATATTATAGAGTTTATCGCTGCCGGCAAATCAAATCGCTCAGACTTGACTGCAGCTATTTATCAATTGACAGGCAGCGAGAAAGAGCAATTGGTGCCGAAACTGGTTGAACTTTTGCAAGTGCCGATGGGACAGGAAGGCCTTGGTAAGTACATAGATCAGCAAAAAACTATCGTCTATTTGTTGGGTATTCTTGGTCCGATAGCTAAGCCTGCAGTGCCCAATATGGTCGCTGCAATAAGCACATACTTCCAAGTTAACGACGCTTTCGAGCCACTCTCGAAGGTCGATCCGGAGTTGGCGAAAGCGGAGTTGGTCAAAGCTATTCCAAAGGCGGAGCATCAGCTGCAGCGGAAGTTGGTCGATTGTCTGGCTGAGTTTGGTCCATCGTCAATCCCCTTGCTCACACCGTTTCTCGCACACTGGGTGTCTGGCAACGCGCTCATAAAATTTGGACCGCAAGCAATACCGTTCATTCTCGACCAAGTGCAGAGGACGAATATAGAAGAAACAGATGGTTCTTCATTGTGTGCAACGGCAGGTGGAGTTCTAAAGTCCTTCGATCCTGAGGCTAAACAGCCTGTGCTCGATGCGCTTCGGTCCGCCGAAGGCCCGGCACTTCTTGCTCTAATGGAGATGTACCGATGGTTGAGTCCCAACCTTCAAAGTATTGAGGCTGCACCGGAATTTTGCAGAGCATACAAACTGAAAGAAGGGCATATGACTGTATATTCCTGTTTGCTTAGCCTGGGGCCGCCGGCGATACCAATCGTTTGCGAACATCTTGTCACAGCCGAAGCCGATACATATCCGAAATTTCGCAACATTCTAACTTCGTTTGGATATTCGGGTGTTCCAAAGTTTGAAGAACTTCTTTCGCATGCAAACCCGATTGTACAGATCAATTGTGCGATGGCGATTTTGCAAGTAACAAAGTCCGATGATGATGCGGCAGTGCAAAAGATTCTGCAATATTTGCTTGGTGCTGATGATGAATTGCGATTGGTAACCCTTGAATCTCTAGCTTGGGCCACTTCCCAACGTTTTGGACTGGGGATGAAGTTGGTGCCGTCACTTTCCAGGGTAATACATGATCCTGAGTCGTCTGCTCGAAAGTTGACAGAGCATGCGTCAGAAGAAATGGTCGGAAGAATGCAGGCAGCGATTAAAGCCATTACGAAGCCTGACGATGCTGCATCTGCAACCACAACTGGTTGGGGTGCGCCGATACCTGAACCAGTTTCCCCAGACACGGTTATTTCAGAAGTAGTTACTTCAAAAGCGGTTCCTCCAGCTTCTGTTAGCACGATAGATCTTCCTTTGATGCCTACATATGCAACCATCAAGCAAACTCTTGAGAGTGAATTTCCAGAAGGTGTTTGTGTGAGCTGGGCAGGCGATCCTCCAGTGCAGGTTTTAGGACGGATTGAGTTTTCCGCTTCCAGGGGAGCACAGCCGAGATTTGTGCAAAGGCATCTGTTGGTTAGCGTATCCATTCAAGGCTATAGCTTAAAAGGCGGGGGCGGTCCACCAACAGGTCATACGTCGGGATTGTATGCATATGACGGTGTCAGAATGAGCCATATAGATGGAGGTGCCGAGGCGAAGAAAAATCTGAGCGATTTGCTGCGCAGTGAGTTTGAAGTGGTTGAGAGACTGGTACAAACTGATCCTGTCGATCTTGCTAACTTCTTCTGCAACACTTTGGTCCCCGGCTTTCGTCATGCACACAGAGTGGTAGAGCCTGCAGACGAACAGCTCAATGGTTCGGTGGTATCAAAGCCGTCAGCGACGATGACCGATGATGCTGGTTGCAGAATTCACTTCTGGACCCTGGAAAGCCACGGTGGTTGTTTTCCAACTGTGCCAACACTGCGAGAGCATACTTTTACGGTGTCGCCGGACTTCGAGATAACGTACATATATAATTGATTCTCGCTATCTAGTGCCGTCGCCGCCGATGTAGTGCAAAATCATCTCATGCCAGTACGGCCAATCATGCGCGAAACCATCCCAGATTCGAAAAGCATGAGACACGCCTCTCTCGTTCAACGCGTCAGAAAGCATCTGATTGCTATGGAAAAGTGGATCAGTTTGACCAATTGCAAAAATAGTGTCCAATTTCTTAATCTTCTCAATGTGCGCGTCAGAAACTGATTTCACGTATGAAGCAGGATTGCATTCATTGATGGTGTCATCGTAATAATCAAACACCCAGGAAAATACATTGTATGGTCCACTCATTTGCTTGAAGTCATAAGGACCGCTCAAGCCAATCGTTCTGTTGAAGTGTTCGGGAAATCTCAAGGCAATGTTGATCGCATGGTAGCCACCCATGCTCGCGCCGAGTGCGATCACATAGTCGTTACTGTTAATTGATTTTGTAAATGGAAGGACTTCCTCAATGATGTACTTTTGATAGGCGAGGTGTCGCAGTGCCTTGTCCTTCGGATGCGCGTCGAAATTCCACCAGCTTTCGAAATCGACACTGTCAACGCAGATGACCTGTATCCATCCTTGTTCAATATGATGGCCGAACGTGTTTATCATGCCGCGATTTTCCCAATCGTAAAACCGCCCGCAAGAGGTTGGAAAGACGATTACTCTTGCGCCGGCGTGGCCGAACACTAGCAACTCCATATCGCGATTGAGACTGGCGCTGTGTTGTTTGTGGTATTCCCTGTTCATGATTTTCTGCACGGGTCAGTTACCTTAAGAGGGTATCCTTTGCGGTGCCCCTTATATAAAGAGGTCAGCTGGCTACTAATTTAATGGTTATTTCTCAATTTTAGGCTGCTTTACAAGTTATTTTAGAGTGGTTTTCATGTCATTTAAAGCATAATTTCAATGTCTGGCTCCGGCCGTCCATCTCAATGTAGGGGCGGCTTACATGCCGCCCGAGCACTTTCTGGTAAATAAACATGAAACCGGTCAACAAAGTACGCGAAATCACCTTTGGCGCTCTGATATCGATATTGCCGCTTTCAGCGCTGATACCTCCGGCGTTTGGTGCGGATCCGTGGCCAAACATGGCGGTTCTTCAAGAGTCAAAGCCGCTGGTCACAAGAGCTGGCGCCTGGCAAACATGGAACGATCATATACATCTAAAGCCCGGTCAAGAAAAGCTGGCTTTGAGAATTACTTTTCAAAATGGTGCTGATGGCAGGCCAAAGGCGACAGATATGAGGGTTCTGCTCGACAGAAAATCTCTTGCTGATTTCAAAGACTTCAATGGTGGCAGCACATTCTCGTGCGACCTGACTGGAAAACTTCATCCGGGAAATACCGCACTTACCGTGCAGGGTTTTGGACCCTCGGGTGCGTGGATGAATTGGAAGGTTTTGATACAGAGACCTCTAATCACCTCTGTAACGCCGGGTCTACTGGGCGTAGGTGATACAGTCACGGTTAGCGGTACTCATTTTTCAGGATATGCAGACAGACTGAATGTGCATGTTGCGGATAAGCACGCAAAGCCGATCAGCAGCAATGAGCAGGAGATTAAGTTTAAAATGCCGGGTCACACTGTTGCTGGAAATCGACCACTGACAGTCTCCCATTATTCAATTCACAGCGCGCCATTCATGGTGTCGGTGAAAGGCGGCGCTCCACACATCGCAACGATCGATATGCTTTCCTCTCCTCCCCAGCATCCAGTTACTTTGACGGGTAGTGGATTCTCGCCGAACAAATCAGAAAATGTAGTGACATTTGGCGGGCACAAAGCGGAAGTAACCGCTGCCACCGCAACCAGTATCACTTGTCTTATCCCAGACATGCACTTTCCTCAGTGGCATGTTCCAATCAAGGTGACAACTAATGGGGTTGCGTCCA
>JAYRNY010000942.1:0-4924 GCA_041911975.1 bacterium
AAATCCAATAGGGAATTCAACAGATCTTACCTAATTGTATGTTTCGGTTTCAGCAGCTACTGAATCGCCGACGAATGAGCGCAGGGGGCCAGCGAAGGGCGAGGCGCAGCTGAGCCCGGAGCATTCATTCAATTAACGTCCGAAGTGAGTGACGCAAGCGCGCGGAGGGCGAGGTGTAGCCGAGTCTGGAGCGCATATGAAAAGGACCGGGGCTACCCCCGGTCCTCACAATTTTTCTTAGCGAAGCCGCTTCAGTCGACTAGTCTTCCAACTTGCCTACGCTGAAGGAATCCGGGTGGAAGGGCTCGTTAAAGCCATGAACGAAGGCGTTCTTGCTGCCGTAGAACATGCCGGTCGCTCCACCATAAACCAGGGCGGCGGGAACGGTGACTACGCTGACGAGCGCGCAGGACGGTCCAAATTCATGTCCGCCGACTTTGTCAGCGCACTTTTCGGTCAAATCTTTGTAGGACTTGACGACTTGGCGGGTCACAGCAATCGGGCAACCGATTACCATACCGGCACCCAAGCCACCCATGCGGGTTACGATGAGTGAGCCATCAACTACTTTTTCTACGCCATCATCAGAAGCGAGTGCCGGTGTAACCAAACCAGCTGCCATGACTGCTGAGAGCGCAAAGGCTTTCAAATTCTTCACGGTTAATCCTCCAATCAGATTCCCTGTCACTTTTGCCCCGGTATATCTCTTGAATTCTTCCACACTGGGTATGGAATGAAACTAGTAAGTCTCTAAGCCGTCACGTGCGCTGGGTTTTGAGCTTCGTCAGTTTTTACTACCGAAAATCACTTTGCATCGAACGGATAACCGGGTTACACGTTGGGATGTTAGCAGATTTTGGGTTCTAAGCACCTTCACGATTTTTACAGAGACAAAACGCCACAACCCGGTGCTCCGCCCAGAATTTGTCGCTTTCGTCGCGCCCTGTTGCTTCATCTCGGGCGCCGAGAAAGCCGCTATGCCCGCCCCACTCCGGCGCGAGCAGCGTTACAAAAGGTGTCTTCAATTTTTCGGAAAGAAACGAATCAAAGGGGACGATTGGGTCGTCCTTGGAGGCAATGATCAGTGTAGGGACCCGTATCTTCTCAATTACGTGGATGGAACTGGCGCGCGTGTAGTAGTTGTCAGCGTCGCCGTAGCCGCCGTCCGGCGCGGTGAAAATATCGTCAAAATCTTTGATAGTTTTTACCAACTTGAGTTTTTCAACGTCATATTTTTCAGGAAAGAGTCGCCCCTTTTCGCGGATCTTGCTTGTCAGCCCGCGCAGGAAGTGCATTTCGTATATCTTATTGATACCTCTGTTAAGAGATTCGACGCTGGCATGCAAATCAATCGACGGCGAAATTGCACAGACGCCGGCGAATAGTCCTGCGGCGTCATCTCCCAGTTCGCCGGCAGCTTTGAGGATGATGTTGCCGCCCAGAGAAAAGCCGCAGACGTATATCTCTTTGAGATCAAACGTTTTTTGAATGTGGCGCGCGACTGAGATCACATCAGCGCTCATACCGCCGTTATAGAGCGTATTGCTCAAGTGAATAGTGCCACCACAATTGCGCATGTTCATGCGCACTACATTCATATTTTGACTCAGCGCCTTGCGTCCCAAACCCACTACCTGTGAGGATTCGCTCGAGCCTTCCAACCCGTGAACGATCAAAAGAGTGGGGCGATCTTTGTGATTGGGTTGCAGATGAACGTAGGTGAGAACAGACGAGCCGCTCGCCACCTCGATGACGCATTTGTCCGCTCCGGGCAGGTTTTTCACATGGCGCGAACGACGGATGAACGTCGGCACAATCGTCATCAAATGCGGCGACACAAGCAACGGATGTGGAACGAAATCGGTCATAGTGTTCTGCGCGTGGTGCTGCGTGTTGGTTTCCCTGGGATGTGGTTGTGATTCCGGTTTTCTGTAGAGGTCCAATGTATGCGCCCAGATTGCCAAAGCGCAGAATGGTTGGAGGACAGAGAGACTAGATACCCAGAAAAGTTCGAGGGCGCATGCAATGCGCCCCCACGATTACTTACTTCTTCACGAATGCCGACAGCGCTTTCACGAAGCGCTCGATGTCGTCTTCGCTGAGCGAGTAGTGGCAGGAGATGCGCACGCCGTGACCGGGAGTGGGCAACAGATAGTCGGGCTGAATCCAGATCTTATCTTTCTCCCAGAGCGCGTGGACAAGGTCGTCTACTAGCAAGCGAGAAGGTTCGAAGTCGAACGCGAGCAATCCGGTCAACTCTTCGGCGGGCATGTCTTCAGAATCAGGCAGCAGGAATTGCGGCTTTACCGCCTCTTCCAGGCGTTTACGTGCAAAACGCATCAACTCCAATTGGCGTGCAGCAATATTGCTCTCGCCAAGCTGCTTTTGCAGCTGGATTGCTGCCTGCAGTCCGACAAATTTGACCATATCTTCGGTTCCACGGCACTCCAGCGCGAACACAGGAGATGAGCAGGCGGCACGGGTTTCGAAATACTTGTGACCAACCCAAACCGGTTTGAGACCTTCCAAAATCTTGCGATCGAAATAGGCAAAACCGATGCCATTGGGCGAGCCGACCCACTTGTGCGCGGACGCAACCCAGGAATGATAACGGGCAACATTGTTGGGACCCTGACCGGGAGCGTGCGCGCCATCGATGAGCAACGGCAGCCCAGCTAAATGACACTCGGCGACTAGCGTATCGAGATTGGGTCTCCAGCCGGTGAAGCAATCGATTTCACTGACGGCGACGAGTTTGGTCTTCGGCGAAATGAGTTTTCCAATACCCTGGCAATGGTTATGGCTACCCAGTTTAGGCTCGACCTTGTGCTTGCGCACGACAATGCCGCGCGTTTCTTCCAGGTAGCGGGCAATGGTGTTCAAGCAGCCGTGCTCATGATCGGTGGTGACGAATTCGTCGCCTTCATTCAACAGATAGGTCTGCATCATCAGTTGCAAACCTTCCGTGGTGCTTTCAGTCAGCATCAGCAAATCGCGCTCGACGCCAAACATATCAGCCGCCATCGCACGCGCATCTTCGCGCAGTTCTGTCTCGAAGAACGTAGTCACCGTCGGGTTCTGGTTGAGTTTGCGCCAGCCGTCATCCAGCGCGGCAACGACCGAAGCCGGTTTGCGACCACAACTTCCGGTGTTCAGATACATGGGGTCCTTCGGTCCATATGGAAACTCGCTGGCAACGAGGGTTTTGTCCAACTTTGCAGACGCGGGTTTTGTTAACAGAATTTCGTTTTTGTCCACGATTTATCGCCTTTTTTACCGTTTTCGGACCCGTACAAATAAATGTTTCATCAAGAATGCGGGAAATACGCTACATCCGCTTGCCACCTGTGTTTTTTTGCATACAATACACTTGCAAGACGTGTTCTTTTCCAGGTGTGACTATGTTAGCCGACGGCGAACCAGCATTCATAGGCCTATTTGTTATTTTTGCCATTCTGGTATTCCTGGGCATCGGCGCAAACATGGGTTGGTTAGGCGTGGTGTACTAATCGAAGTATCGGTAATCTGCCCGCCCCATAAAGTGTCATGTACTCCGGATCCATAAAGGCAGCAAGAAAGCTCTCTAAGAGGCTTTCTTTTGTATTGTCATCTTTTCTAGCAATGGCTTGCCTTGTCACCTGCGCGACGCTCCTGACGAGCTGTGGCGGCGAATTAGGCACCGACCCCGAGCTTTCGAAGAATGTCTATATGGAGCTCGTTGACTGGCACGTGTCGGGGCTCTGGGTGATCAATTGTCCGGTCGCCTGGATTCGCGTGATGAACTACAACAACGTGCCGGTGAAAAATCCCAAGGTCAGCTATGCAACTTTCGACTTCGAAGGAAAGCCGCTCAGCTCGGGCACTTACACCATGGAAGGCGAGATTCCTGCCGGTCAGGTGAAGAACTTCATCGAGCAGTACCTCGGGCTCGTAGACCTGCACAGCGACAAGCTTGCCGTCAAATTCATCGGCGTCGAACGCGAGTAACACTTCCAGCGAAGTGTAGGGTCCCATTGTATGCGACCTTTGAAAAATTTCGGCGCATGCAATGCGCCCCCACGCACTGTTAGAGCAATAAAAAAGGCGCACTAAATGCGCCTTTTCAAAAACCTCGGCAGGCAAACTTGTGATTCGGCGCCCGGCTTGCGGTCAGCAATTAGCTTCTTGCACCCGCAACAGCGCGCCTAGTACTGCTTGTACTCCTTGTTGAAGAAAGAGCTCTTCAGCACAAAGTAAGCGATGGTGCCATAAAGCACGATAAGCACAACGAACATGATGAAGGGAATCTTCTCGTAGATCTTGGCAAACGGCCTTGCTACGAAGTCGATTATGAATAGTCCGCAAGCGGTACCGGGCATTTCACTGGTCTCCATCTTGACATTGCCAACGATTATAAGCATTGCCCAGGTTAAGAAGAAGTGAAAAGCGCCAATGTTGGGGCTTATTATTGGTTAATGCAGTCAAGAGGAAGCGGACGGCTATACGAAAACCGTCTGTTCATGCTCGATTTCAAAAGTATGTGCGACACGACCAAAAGCCGCGCCTGATCAAATTCTTAGTTACGCCAGTACGTGAAGTACTTCTTCCAGTGGTCAACCAGAAAAGGCGCGAGGAGGTCAGGATAAACGACGCAAAGCACACATAGTGCCAAACACAGCGTCAGCGCAAAGGAGAATATCCAGATCATGATTCGCCAAAAAACTCCAACTGTCTTGAAACTTACTGCCAGCCAAGTCGACTCAAATCATCAAACTGACCGGTTTAAGGTCTGGTTAAGGAAAAAGTTTATTGAGTTTAATGAAACCTGTCTAGTCTGTTTCAAGCAGGAAGAAGTGGGGCTCTGAGCCGTTTTCCGTGGCTTGAAACCCTCACGCAAGCAGGCTTTGATCGCTTGGCAACACCAGTGGATATATTGATTGGACCA
>JAYRNY010000943.1:0-8365 GCA_041911975.1 bacterium
CACTGCCCAGGACGACGCGATTTTCGCCGAAAATATTGACCACCTGGCGCAGCATCTCCTTGTCGTGGACCAGGGAGTCGACGTAAAAGCGGCCGAGATAATCTTTCGGAGAGACCTTATTGTCTACGGCGCAGAGGTCGGGGCGGACTTCAAAGCCGTGTTGAATTCGGCCGACTGTAAAGCCAAACGACCCGCCGCCGTGAGCGAAGGCAAAGCGCAGTTTGGGCAGGCGCTCCATAACACCGCCGAATATGAGCGAGCAAATCGCCCGCGTCGTTTCCGCCGGCATCCCCACCAGCCAAGGCAGCCAGTACTTCTGCATTTTATCTTCGCCCATCATTTCCCATGGGTGAATGAAGATGGCGGCACCAAGCTCTTGCGCGGCCTCGAAGACAGGGAAAAGAGCAGGATCGTTCAAATTCCAATCATTGACGTGTGAGCCTATCTGCACGCCTTGAAACTTGAGATCCCGTATGCAGCGCTCGAGTTCTTTCACTGCCAGCTGAGGATCTTGCAATGGCAACGTGCCCAAACCCACAAAGCGCGCCGGATTGGTCTTTACAGTTTCCGCCAGATCGTCATTTAAAAACCTAGCGACCGCCGCCCCATCCTCGGGTTTCGCCCAGTAGCTGAACATGACCGGCACCGTTGACAGCACTTGCGCGTCAACATGAACCGCGTCGCACTCAGTCAGGCGCTGCCCACCGTCCCAGCAATTGCTCTCAACCTCGCGGAAGAATTTGCCGTCGTCCTTGAGCATGCGCGCCCGGCAGGGCATGTGATGGTCGAGCGTGATAAAGCCGCCGTATCCGAATTTTTCTTTCCACTTCGGAATTTCACGCGGCAGGATGTGCGTATGGATGTCTATTCTCGGCAGTGCCACTTGACCCTTGAATACCTCTTAAACGTCGCGAACGCTCATACTAACCCAAATCGACTCATCTACAATATATTTGATTCCGCAGTCGCGAAATTATGAACCCAAGAATGCCGGCGAGCCGCCGGCGCTCCCAGGAAAATGAGCACCAATCTCCACCGCCTCGGCGCCATAATCAAAATCATTGCCAATCAGCCGGGCATTACGCTGAGCAAGTTGGTAAAGGCGCTCAACGATCAAAAGATCGTCGTCACCGAGCGGACAGTCGCCAAGGACATTCTTATTCTGAAAAATGAAATGGATATGCTGCCCAAAAAAGAACGGCTGCGCAGCGGCTATTTGCTCAATGAGATTTTTAGTTTGTCGGCGACTGAGGTCGATCTCGTGCTCGACGCCATGCATACTTTCGGAGCGAAGCTTAGCGATGACGAAGCATCGCAAATGCGCGACCGCTTGATTGAGTACATTCAAGAATCCGGCATGAACAAGGTTCCGGGACGTTCGATCAGCCACCGGACAATTTACAAGAAGACAAAAGATCAGCAAGAGATTGAAAAACTTTTGCTGGCATCGATCAGAAAGAGAGTACCGGTTGTTTACACATATAAAACTCCGCGTGTGGGTCAACCACAACGCTGTACCGGATATCCCCTTTTGATGCTGTTTCACGAGCGCGGATGGTATTGCATTTTCAAGGACCAGGACAAGCAAAAGTTTCATCCCAGACGCATGGACAGAATCAGCGAGTGCGCACAGCTTTCGCAGGGGTTGGCAAACAAATCGCACGAAGACGATATTCGCGAAGCGCAGTTTCTCATCGGTGCAGGCTGGGGAATGTCATTCCCGCGTTCCATGCAAGAGTATAAAGAAGCGGAGAAGGGTCCGCGTATCGTCGCACGGTTCGACCGCACAAAAGCCGGTTACATTCTTGAAGCGGTGGAACGCCACCCATTAGGCAAAGTCGTTCCAGCAAAAGATGGAACAGGTGAAGTCGAGTTTCACATCAAGCTCTCGAACCCCGACGAGTTTCTTTTCTGGGTGCGCTCCTTCGGCTCCAATGCATGGATCGTCGAACCCGAATCGCTGCGCGAAAAAGAGCGCGCAGAAATCCGCCGCATGGCTCGCAAGTATGAGTAAGGCGCAGAAGCGAATTCAGATGCATTGGACAGAGCAAAGCTTGTTGGTAGTTGTGGGAATCACGATTCTGCTCTCGTTTCCCAATTCATCACAAGCAAAACCGGCATGGAAGGAAAAGTTCGATGAGGCAAACAGCCTTGAATTGAGGCATCAGAATCAGCAAGCGTTTAACCTCTATCAGTCTGCCTTGAAAGCCTTGCCACCTGATGAAGAAAATACCAGAGCGAAGATCTTGTGCTCACTGGCCAGCAGTATGATGGCGTTAAAGCACTACGACAAGGCTTTCAGCTACGGAGACGATGCAGCGCAGCTGACTCGCAAGCTGAAAGAGCAAAAAAAATTGGATCCCGACGTTCTGCTCAGTCTTCAGTTTTTGCTCGAGCTTTGCGTATACGACAGCAAACAACCACAGCTCTCTTACGAAGAAAAGCACCTGTACATTCAAAAGCTGATGAAACTCTCTCTGACGCTAAAGCAATTATTGAATGTAAAAGACTCCGAGTTATTCGATCAACGCATGATGTATGCAAGGACCTTTGTGGCGCTTCACAAAGATGACGAAGCGGAGAAAGAACTAATTCAATTCCTTAACGAAATGAATCCCGGATTTTCAGGGCGCCATAAAGTGAGACTGGCACTTGCGGGGTTGCAGGCGAAGCATGGGCGGGTAAGCAAGTTTGAGCTTGAGTATCTGAGCAACCACAAGCCTCAGGTCGAAGCAATGCGTAAATTAGCCGAAGGAAAGTTCTGGGCTGCGGATTACAAAGGCGCAAGAGATATTCTGGATAAAGCACTGGTTAAACTAGGTCCAACTCGACCGGAAACTGTGCGCGAGGAAGCAGAGGTAAACGAACTCTATGCAACGATGAGTTTGGACTGCAACGACTACAAAAACGCCGAGCCTTACGCCAGGCGAAGTGTTGCACTACTGTCTAAGTATTCGAACGACAGAGGGGACTTGCGTAAGGCGCAGTGGCTATTAGCGGAGGTTCTAAAAGGGCAAAAGAAGTATGCCGAAGCCGCGGCGTTGGAAGGACCGCAGTTTGAGAGAAAGGACAGAGTACGCAAAGAGCGATACGACTTTATGCTGACCGACGAGGAAAGAGCTGCTCTTGCGAAAGAAAAAGCAAAAACAGGACGGCCTTCGAAGTAACGATTCTTAAGCTCGCTTCTTCACCAGGCGCTTCACATTAATAGAAGAAGCATTCTTCATTGCCTGCGCAAGGTCATAGGCCGTCTGCAAAGCCAGCCATCCTTCAGCGGTGCCACCAAAAGCTTTATCCAGGCGAATTGCCATCTCAGGAGATATGCCAGCCTTTCCATTCACAATGTTGTTCAAAGCCTGCCTGGTTACTCCGAGCGCTTTTGCGCCCTCTGTTACGGACAATCCCAAAGGTTCCAGGCAATCAAACCTAACTGACAATCCTGGATGTGGCGGCTCTTTCATTGGCATATTCTAAATCTCAAAACGGTTAATGATAATCGACGAGATCAACATCCTCAGCATTTACGCCTTCAAACCGAAACGTGACTCTCCAGTTTCCCGTGACCCAAACAGCCCTATGACCTTTCAATGAACCTTTGAGTGAATGCAACTTAGGACCGGGAAAATCCATCATATCCGGACGAGATGCGACGTCTAATCTAGCCAAAATTCGCTCCAATTTGGGTACAAGGTCCGCAGAGAGTCCCTTGCGATCGGCATGGCGAAGAGACGCGCAAGCCCCTTGTGGCGAAACCCAAGGATCACGATCTGAACTCCAGAACTCTGACATTTCTATCGTATAGTGACAATTGTCACTTGTCAATTATTTTGTTCGGATGATCGAGTGCAGCGATGGAAACAGCTTCGCGCTGAAAACGCTGGCGGCTGAACTCGCGGTTCAAGTACTGCGGCAACATCTTCTTGATAGCAACGAGCCTGTTCAAACTCGCGTCTACTCCTTTGTAGACACGGCTCATTGCACCCTCGCCGAGCAGAGGTTCAATCTTATAGCGTCCGGCAAAGAGGTCGGGATTCTCCGGCTTTCCACCGCAATCGGCAGCAACGCAAGCTTGCGGCGCAACTTGAGGTGGATTAGGAATGGTGTTGTCGTCATTTGCCATGTGGGGCTAACCCGTTTTGATAGGTTGATTGCCGCTCCTACGGTTTCAGTAAAACCGGTCGACGCATGGCGTCGACCCTACGTTAGTCCGGTGATGACTCCGTTATTGTCAACATCAATATTGAAGGCGGCCGGCTGTTTTGGCAAACCCGGCAATGTCATGATCTCGCCCATCAACGCGACGACAAATCCGGCGCCGGATGAAACTTGGAATCCTCTGACGCGCATCTTGAAGTCGCGAGGCGAGTTCAATTTTTGCGGGTCGTCGGAAAGCGAGTACTGCGTCTTAGCGACACAGACTGGCAAATTGCCGTAGCCATTGTTATTCATCCACTTGAGTTGTTTTTCCGCTTCCTGGTCGTATTCCAAAAGCTCAGCGCCGTATACGCGGTGTGCAAGCTGATTGAGCTTTTCTTTGATCGGCACATTCTGGTCGACCAATGGCCTGAAATCTGACTTTTCGTTGGTTGCTTCGACAACGAGTTTTGCCAGATCCAATGCCCCTTCGCCGCCTTTGGCAAAAACGTCGGAGATCGCGCAGCGCCAATTTTTTGCGGCGCAAAGATCTTTTATCGCCTTAATTTCCTCTTCTGTATCAGTATGGAATTTGTTGATTGCGATCACGAACGGCACTTGTGTTCTTGCCACAATTCCGGCGTGACGTTCGACGTTGGCAAATCCTTTTTTCACCGCCTCGACATTGGCTTGAGAAAGCGTGGCTTCGTCGACTCCGCCGTGAAGCTTAAGCGCTTTTACTGTTACTACGATGACGACCGCATCCGGAGCCAATTCCGGCGAGCGCGGTGCAGCGACGATGTCGCAATATTTCTCGAAGCCCAGGTCGGCGCCAAAGCCTGCTTCCGTCACTACAATTTCGGCAGTGCGCAGAGCGATGCGCGTGGCAAGAACACTGGAACATCCGTGTGCGATGTTGCCGAATGGACCTCCGTGCACAAGCGCCGGGGTGTTCTCGAATGTTTGAACTAGATTGGGTCGCAAAGCATCTCGCAGCAATGCAGCCATTGAACCAATGCCGCCGATATCGCCGGCTTTGATCGGTTTGCCTTTCGTGTCTTGCCCGATCAATATATTGGACAGGCGCAGTTTTAAGTCATCCATCGAATCTGACAAACACAATATCGCCATCACTTCGGAAGCTGCGGTGATGAGATAGCTCGATGTACGCGGATATCCGTTGCCCTTTCCGCCCAGTCCCTGAACGATGTCACGCAAAGCGCGCTCATTCATGTCCATGGCGCGTTTAAATTGAATTGTGCGCGAATCAAAATTCAGTTGATTGCCGAAGAAAATATGATTGTCGGCAAGCGCTGCCAACAAATTGTTCGCTGTTGTAATCGCATGCAAATCGCCTGTGCAGTGAAGGTTGATATCAACCATCGGCACCAGCTGCGCTTTGCCGCCGCCGGTGCCGCCGCCTTTCATGCCAAACACCGGACCGAGCGAAGGTTCGCGAAGAGCTGCAAGTGATTTCTTCCCGAGTTTCCACAACGCCTGCGCCAAGCCAATACTGGTTGTGGTTTTACCTTCGCCGGCCTTTGTCGGCGTTATGGCGGTTACAAGAACAAGCTTTCCACGTTTGTCCTTGGCACCAAGCAACCGGGACATCGCCTCGTACGTGATCTTCGCCTTGCCGAGACCGAATTGCTCAATATCTTCTTTTGCCAGCCCCAGTGCCTGAGCGATCTCCTCAATCGGCGCCAGCGTTCCCACATTGAATGCCTCGAATCCCTCGGCCATTTTTCTCTCTCCTGGAAAGAACGATGTTTCAGAGCCATAGAGTACTAAATTCCTTGGGTTGGGGGGATTATTAAGGTCGGATTACGAAACAAACGATTGTCAAGTGCTCGGGTGTACAACAGGTATAACGGGTATCCTGAATTCAAAACACCTGTCCACTCAATAAAGTCTCCTGTCCAACCGAACCAAGGGGGTGCGCTATGAACTGGCTCACTCAGCCAGAGGCGCTTGCGCTTCTATTCCTCTTGTCGACCCTGGAAATAGTTCTCAGTGTCGACAATCATGCTCTCGTCACAACGATGACCGATCGTCTGGATGAAAACAGGCGAGGCGTCGTACACGCCTTCTCGTTCGGGGGAACTTTATTGGTGAGAACCGCCCTTCTTGTCGGGCTGTTCCAACTCATGCAGCGGCAAACTGCGATTTTCACTATCCTTGGAGAGACACTCACTGCTCGGCAACTGATACTGATTCTCGGTGGAGCTTTTCTGATTATCAAAAGCGCTATCGATATAGTCGCGCATGTGACACAGAAACAGCAGAATCCGCCAGAGCCGATGTCAAAATACTGTCTCGGACTGACCCTGCAGATCATCATCATCGATGTAATACTGTCGATCGACTCGATGATGGCAGCACTGGCAGTAGCAAACGACTTCAGAATTATCATTACCGCGCTTGTCATGGCGCAAATCGTAATGATGATGTTCGGCCACAGGATTCAAAAGTTGCTGTATTCAGCGCCCACGCTTGAAACAGTGGCTCTTGTCGTTCTCCACGCAGTTGGGTGGATATCAGTGCTCGAGGCAACAGGTGTTAGAGTGCCTGAAACACATTTGTTTGTCGCCGCCGGCTTCGCTACGGCAATTGAGGTCATAAATCTCAAGCTGCTCAGCACGCTGGCGAAAGCTAATCGAGGAAACCTTTCTTCTTCGTCTCAGCACCGAAAGAAAAAATCGGATCGTGGCAAAGGCGCTAAAGAATTGAGTGTTGCTTAGATTCTTCCATGCGGGCGACGCCTGGCACCGCCCGACGCATTTGCGAATCTAAGCAGACACTGCTTGCAACGCGGGGATATCCTCTTCGTCGTTTCCGTTGCGAATGGAATCTATAAGAAGAACAATCTCCTGTGCATCGTAATCGCGCTCGATTGTGTCATCCTGCAACAGCGTCAAAAGACGGTTGAGGACGCGTTCGGCGTCGGTGTTCTTGTCCAGAGCGCATTGAATCATGCCCAGGTTATAGAGGAAATCAGCCAATTCAGGATGATCTTCTCCAAACGCCTTTTCTTGCATGACCAGAGCTTTTTTATACATGCGCTCAGCCTTGCGATACTCGCCGCGTTCTTCCAGCATTTCAGCCTTAACGACTACGTCAGCGATATTTTTCATGAATGCCTCCTTCGCTGGAATTTCCAGCAATTCAGCGTGATGACCTGAGCACCGCCCATGCCACCACACCGGTGGAACTAGACTTACGTACTTAGTTCGATTTGTTTTGTGATTTAAGTTGCGGACCGCCCGTCAATCAAGATCACAGGAGTGTCTTATCGACTTGAGCATTCAATGACCTGTTTTTGAGGACCCTTTTTTGTTCGTCCTGAACGGTCGATTGGAACGCGGATATAAAGCGGTTTCTGTTGTGCTTATGATAAGCCCGCTCTCACAATTAATGCAATACAGTCCAACACATGCATTTCGCATAACGCATAAATATATCGAGTCCGGAAACACTGGCTGCGACGGCATTCTCAGCCTCACTACTTCACGCGGTAGAGAAGCACGTTTAATCAAAACGCCCTCCATTTAATCAATTGCGGACGCATTTTCTTCTACTATCGATGCTATGAAACGCAGTCCCGATGCGGGTTTTATAGCACCAGGGCGGTTCTCGAGAAAATCAAAGCCTGATGTATATCAAATAGGATTTAAGGTGAGGCGCTGTAGCCACAATTCGCTCATCATCAGGTTCTTCACTATGCATGTTAGTAGTGCTTTTTCTGCAAATGATCGCTGAGAAATGCGCGCCTGTCGCAAAAGACACCTACGAAAACAAAGAGTAGATGCCAGTTTTCAAATGATCTTGAAAGCATCTTGCAACTTTCATCCCAAACCTACTTATATGCAGTTTGGAGTACGAGACGAAACAGATAGACTAGACTAAGGGGCGAAAGGCGTGTCTATCTAAGCGCCAATGCGCCCCTACGCAGTGCATGGAAACCAGCGATGCCAGTAGCCAAAGACTCAACCACACTTATTGCGCAGCACATCGACAAGCTGAAGGGCTGCAGCGCTTGCCCTCTAATGGTCGGACCGGTCGTCACCGGCAGACCAGTTGTAAGCAAGATATATCTGATAGGACAGGCGCCGGGACCGCGCGAAGGTGAAATGGGACGCCCCTTTGCCTGGACCGCTGGAAAAACGCTATTTAAATGGTTTGATTCAGTAGGCGTCGACGAAGAGACTTTCAGGTCGAATGTATATATGGC
>JAYRNY010000944.1:0-3743 GCA_041911975.1 bacterium
AATGTCAGCATAATTGCGAAAAGATACGCGCCGATCTTCAAAAAGGCGACCGCAGCATTGAACATCGATAAACCACTCACCAAAGACGAAGAAAGACGCCTTTGGGCTGACTACGAAGCCGGTAAATACTCTAAAAACAAGAAATTCATGATGTATATGAAACAGGCTGAGCCTGATCATAAGAAGCTCAGAGCCTTTGTCAGTCAGTTTGAAGACCTCGACGCAGTTTTCAGAGTCAGGCGCGAAGAGCGCGATCGCAGGCGCTTTCGGCGACCTTGACTGCTGGGAGTTAAGTTCTGCGGCAATCGACCGTCTTCGCTCGCTGTAGGGGCGGCATACATGCCGCCCGCAAAATAAAGCCGGACGCTAACACCCCAGAAACAATCTCCGCGAAAAGATCGGTTATAGTTATCGCCATTCGCATTTCACGGAGGGCGTTCCATGAAAGTTTTTGCCGCTGTTGCAGGCTGTTTCCTACTTTGCGCTTCTGCAAGTTTTGCTCAAATCAATATTCAAGGCGAGGATGGAAGCACCGTTACCATCGGCCCTAACGGCATTAACGTAAACGGCAGAGGGCCGGGCTCTAGAGCGAATGTAAAACTTGGACCAGGCGGCATCCAAATCGACAGTACCGACGGCTACAGACGCTCAAAAGTCAATCTGGGCACTGGAAAGACTGTGATCAACAGCTCGGGTGGAACGACTCGAATCGGTTCTACAAAGAAAACGACCACTGTAAAAACAACCACAACAAACACCGCCGTAAGAAACCTCACCGGATTAGGCGCCAGCGCCGAAGAGCAAGTCACCCTCATAGAAATGAAAGTCTACGGCAAAAACAGCAAAGGCACACCGCTCATTGCGCGTGTGGAAAAACTGGAAATCGAAAACCTAGGACAAAAGGGCAATGGACCGCTCAAGACACGCATCAACATTCTGGCAAAAGAATTGGGCGTGACGATCACCGGCGCATCGACCACGATTGTGAACTCCGGCAATCAGAGAGTGGAAATCACCTCGCAAACACCTGAAGCAATGACCGTCAATTTAAAAGAGGGTGCTCCGACCCACACGACAATCGCTGCCGGCCCTTCTCTTACGGACATGGTGGTGAATGAGAACGATCAGACGATCAAAGGGCATTGCAATGGTAATTCCATTGTTTTGAACGGAAACAACTGCAACCTGCAGCTTTCCGGCAAGCTGGGCATCGTCACCATCAATGGCAATCACAACCGCGTCAAGTCGGACAAAATCGGTGTAGTCGTAGCAAACGGCAACGAAAATTCAGTCGTTTGGTCACACTCGCAAGGAGCACCGATGGTGACGAACAACGGCAAAGACAACGCCATCCACGCGCAATAGTGTTCACAAAGAGCGCCTGCAATGTGCTCTTACGTCATCCCGATCCGTAGGGGCGGCATACATGCCGCCCGAATGCCGGCGAGCCGCCGGCGCTCCCATTTCGACGGTACTCCTGCTTCCTCGATGAGAACGTGTTTCCAAATCGACCGTCTGATAGATTGATTCTAGTCCCCCAAACCTACCTTTCAAACTGAGGATGCTTTACGGCATGTCAAATCCGATTACTGACGGCGACGAGCATCCTTTCGCGAGTTCAACGCGCACGGCCGAAGTAATTGCCCATGAGCGCGGACAGGTCCTGCGCATTTACGGAATAATGCTGGCAATGCAGCTTGGCTTGTACCTGGTGATATATGTTATGACGCCAGGCTACATCGTTCCGCTGCTAAACCACCCAATCGCCAGGCTCATAATCTGCTTACTCACATTCTGGGAAATTACCTCAGCGTGCATTCACTGGTATTTCGCACCGATATCAAACGTGAACAGAAGTGTGCTGTTTACTCTGATTACGATGTTCTTCTATATTCCTGGGTTTTTCTATCCATTCCTTGGTCCCGCCACCATCGGAATCTTGAGCGCACTCGGTCCGATCATGTCCAGCAAGTGAACTGCATCCCAGCAGCTCGAATTCTCTTCACGTGATAGATTGGAATTAGCGTTTGGCGTAATCCATTTCTCTCTGGATGAATCTCAACATGGCAGAACCCTCGAACGAGGGCGGCTGGATCGTCGCCCCATTCCTTGGATGCTTTATTCGAGTTCCTGAGTTGATCCGACAGGAGCGAATTGCAATTTGGCAACAATACAGGATGGCAATGATTGGGCAGATCGTTTTCTACCTGATCGTTTTCGTTGCCAGCCCTGGATATGTACTACCTTTCGTCAACTACGTCTTACACACCAATGCATACTTATGGGTTGTAGCAATTCTCTGCGTTGAAGTGCTGTTGATTTGGGCTCATTGGAAATTGGCTCCCATCACAAATTGGAATCGCATTGCCTGCTACTTATACGCAGTGGTTTTTGGCGTGGGACCTGGCTATCTGATTCCATTTGCTGGACCAGCCATCGTGACAATAACAAACAGCTGTGGGCCCTGCCGCCTTTGATTGTGGCCTATACTGTCGAGGTTTGTCGGCGGGAACCCGGTTCTGAATGTCCTGGCTCTTTGAAATCACCCTTGCGTTTGCAGCTTTGTCTATGACGATCTGCGTACCTGTTTTTGCAGCGCCTTCATCGCCAGCTGTAGCGCCAGGTCCAAGTCAGCTATCAGCAAAAGCTCAAAAACGGCAGCTCAAAGCACACAGGGTTAGGGCAGGGAAGATCTTCCTGCTCGATGACCTCACCGAAGTGCAGCGCTCACAACTGAAGTCATTGAAAAAGCAACTGCATAGCCGTGTGGTGCAACTGAGGCTCAAAGGGGGCGTGTCACAGCCCACCGAAAATTCAGGTACTGAAACAGAAGCAAGCCGCAACGACAAATTCGGCAGTGCAATCCTGGGCGGATTGATTGCGGCAGATGTTTCTTCCGAGCAGGAAAAGGACAACAAAGGAAAAGCCGCACCGGTCAGCCCGGAAAAGGCGAAGAGAAATCACCAGGTAGAGCGTGAAGTAAAGCGTCTCAAACGCGAGTATACGGACAAAATGCGCAAGATATTGACGCCGGCACAGCGCACACGCCTGGAGAATGCGTTCAATTCTGAGCAAGTTCAATAGCTTGTGTGAAACGCGCGAGCAGTGGCGTTTTCAAGAGAACAAGAAAAACAGTGGCTCTACGTGGTAAGACATATAGTGTCTAGTTACGATGCACCGGAGTTCTTTCAGTGGCAGCAGCCGGACGCAAGATAATTGCGAGTCCGCTCCCCGTATTCAATCGTCGCCGTGAAAAGCGGCCGCTTTCTGCTGTTTTGCCGATCCTTTATGCTCTGGTCTCTCTTCCCGCTCTTACAGTTTCCGCACTGGCCGGTCCCTCTTACACCAGCCCGCATGGTCCCGAGCCGTTTTACCCGCGCTTTCTCGTTTCTCCCATGCGTGATGACATTCCTTACTCTCCCGTCGGAATGGGTCTGGTCACATCGAAGGCGGGCTTCAGAATCCACCCGGTGACAGGGCGCGGCGACTTTCACTCCGGCGTGGACCTGGGCGCTCATTTGAACCAGGAGGTCTATAACCTCCTTGATGGGCAAGTGATTCGGGTCGGCTGGCGTGGCGCGCTTGGATATCACGTCGAGGTTTTCCATCCTTATCCATATCCGGGCATTCGAACAATCTGCGGGCACTTGAACGCATTTTGCGTGCGCCCTGGTGAGTGGGTGTGCCGTGGTCGCGTTCTCGGTTATGCGGGAACGACCGGCCGCTCGACCGGCGTACACGTG
>JAYRNY010000945.1:0-3372 GCA_041911975.1 bacterium
TAGCCTACGCGACATAGCGGACGTCTAGAATTCGTCGATTTAGTCATATTGCAAAGAGGGTTCGAAAGAGCCCATTTTGTGTTTGCATCCGAATTTTTGGGTGCTCTTTGGCGTGCTGGTACAATGAAAGGCAGTTGGTTGCTGGGTAGTTCTTACTAGTAGGGATTGAATGTCCCAGAAGACTGTCAATTATCGAAAGGGCGACGTCGTCCTTGTGTCATTTCCCTACACTACGGATGAGGGGACGACACAGACCAAACGACGTCCTGCCGTACTAATTTCAAACGACTACAACAACTCAAGACTGGACGACGTCCTCTTAGTCCCCCTCACAAGCAACACGACAAGGGCAACGAGAGAACCGACCCAGGTCGTCGTCATGATGAACACCCCGGAGGGTCAGGCCGGCGGGCTTCGTCTGGACAGCGTCATTGACTGCACGGTAATTGCCACGATTCCAAAGACGCTCCTAGTCAGCAAAATCGGCGCGTTCCCCCAGGAAACCATGGAGCGGGTCGACCAGTGCCTGATGATTGCCATGGCAATCGGGCGCCCAATCTACAAGGACAAGCCTCCTGGCAGTCCGGACGAGGATATTCCGGAGAGCGCCTAGCTTTTCGAAGATCCTGGTGCTCTCCGGGTATCGTTTTCAATTAGTCTCAACCACTACTTTCGTGCCGCTGCCCAGTTTGAGGAACCGATGAGCGCTCGATTCTTTCATTGCGATCTCCAGAAAGCCGTGGCTGCCCAAAACTACTTGAGCTTCGCCATCATTTATAGTGTCATAGCTTCCCGCTGCGGGTTTCAGAACATGGCTGCCCATGCTGAGTTTCTTTAGCCGGGCGTGCTCGCTGGGACATATGTTGGTAAGTAGATTTCCGTATCTGTCGACGTAGACAACCTTTCCTTCAATGAACCCGGCACCAGAGATTGGCTCCAGCCCTTCGATCTGGGCGAGGGTCGTAATGTCTATCTCAGTGGCGATGTTTTTCACTGGCGTTCCCCAGGCAAGGCGTGCTGCTATTGGGGCAAACACATCTCTAGCGTGAAATGTGCTTGAAACAGATTCGCGGTGAAATTCTTTCTTGTCCAGCACGTACGCGCTTTTGGCTTGTTTCAGAAATGGTGTCAGCAGTCCGTTGTCCGGAGCCAGAATGATGGAACCCTGCATCTCGAGCGCAATTCGGCGCTGGGAAGTTCCTACTTTAGGATCGACTACCGCAACGTGAACGCAGCCTGGAGCAAAAAAAGGCAGGCTGATCTTCAATGACCAGGCACCGGACAGGATGTCGAAAGGTGGAATCTCGTGGTTGAGGTCGACTATCTGGGCGTCGGGAAACATGGATAGAATCACGCCTTTCACCACTCCCACGTAAGGGTCGTTAAGACCGAAGTCTGTGGTCAGAGTTATGATGCGATTGGACTTGTGACCCATCAGTGCGCGATCACGGTCGCTGTTGCAAATTCGTGCTCGTGACTGACGGAGACTTCAAACTTGGTGAGATTCTGTCTTGTTGCCACTTCCAGAGCACGGCCATGGAGTTTTAGTGTCGGCTTTCCAGAGCGTTCGCGCACGATTTCCACTTCCTTCCAGCCAACTCCATACCAGCCGGTGCCCAGAGCCTTGACTGTGGCTTCCTTAGCAGCGAACCGCCCGGCCAACCTTTCGAACATATGATGGCGGGCGCTTCCCACGTGTTGCTCTTCTGCCTCTGTCAAAATCCGCTTCATAAGCTTATCTCCAAAGCGCTCATAGGAAGCGCGAATGCGGCTTACGGAGCAAATATCGGTGCCGATCTTGATGTTAACATCAGCCATTGATGCCTCCTTCTAACGCACTTCAGGCGCTGTTCTCTGAAACTTTCAAGAACGGCTTTCTTTGTCGCCGCGTGTTCCGTAGAGGTACACCAGCTCAGGTTTCGACAGGGACTCATGCAGCTGGGTGACAGTCTTCTTCAAGGTCGGGTGCTGGAAGTCAGGGGCGATTTCCAGAAGAGGCACCAGTGCGTAAGCGCGGAAAGGAATGTTGGGATGCGGCACTCTCAGCTCTTCTTCCTCGACAATGCTGTCGCCGAAAAAGAGAATATCGAGGTCTATAATGCGCCGGCGCTTTTCGCCGGGTAAGGTCTCCTTGAGAGTGTCTTGCTTGCCGTGCATTGTGGCCAGCCGTTTTTCAATATCGAGCACAACGTCAAGCAGTGCTTTGCAGGACAGGGTGGTTTCTATCGACGCTACCGCGTTGACAAACCATTTGTCGTACTCAACGCCTATCGGTTCGGTTTCATAAAGGCTGGAGCACTCCAATACCTTAATTCCGCCGACGTCCTTGAGCATTTGCATCGACTGTTGCACGAAGCCCAGTCTGTCTCCCTCGTTGGAGCCCAGCCCTATGAATGCATGTGTGCGCTTCGGATTACCGCGGAATTTCGGCTTTTCGGACACCTTTGAGACCTCGAATGGCTTTGTTTAAAGCGCCCACATTATATACAAAAGGTGTGACTCATGTAGAATCTCGTTTCGAAAATACTATGTTTTCAATATGGCTTTTGCCTGAATTACAGGCGGGACGCGGATATAATAAGCGCCAGGTGAAAACAGCATTTAATGGAGAAGAGATGAACATTCCTCCCGATCGCAAGAAGATTTTTCAAGCCATTGAAGAAAATCCTGTGGCTTACAATCCTACCGTCATTGAAACGACGGCGCGGGGAGAGAGGTCGTTCGACATTTTTTCCAGGCTCTTGAGAGAGCGCATCATCTTCCTCGGGCAAGGCGTTGATGATGTCGTTGCTTCGATCATCGTTGCCCAGCTGCTCTTGCTTGAAGGCGAAGATCCGGAAAAAGACATTCGTCTCTACATCAATTGCCCGGGCGGTAGCATTACTTCCGGTCTGGCTATCTACGACACGATGATGCACATCAGAAGTGAAGTCTCGACAATCTGCATGGGTCAGGCTGCAGCGATGGGAGCATTCATTCTTTCCTCCGGTCAAAAGGGAAAACGTCTTGCTTTGCCGCACTCCCGCGTCTTGATGCGCCAGCCGATGGGCGGAGCAGAAGGACAAGCTTCCGACATCGAAATTCAAGCCAAAGAAATTTTGCGCAAGAAAAAACTGCTCATCGAACTCTTTGCGAAAAACACTGGACAAACGCAAAAAACGATTGAGAAGGACAACGATCGCGACAATATCATGACTCCGGACGAAGCCAAAGAATACGGAATCATCGACGAAGTCGTCGCGCGTGAGATGGTTTCCAAATAATCCAGTTTTTGCACATGAGCAAAGCTGCAATAAGAAACAGATTTCGTCATATCTGACGGAACTGTCGACTAGATCGTTGAAATCCAGAGGATTAGGCTACCCTAGAGAA
>JAYRNY010000946.1:0-4255 GCA_041911975.1 bacterium
TCTCATATCGTTGACATCGTTGTTAAGTACCGTTTGCATAAGCACCTCCTGGATAATAGCCACACGAGAACGCAATCACCAACGATGTTGGTGATTGTTTGAACGGACAAAAATCAAGTGCCCGCCGAATTTTCTCGCCTGCATTTGAATACGTATCGAGAAGAGAAAAAGTTCAACGCAAGAGCAATGTTTTTTGTTTTTGTGCTGCTAGCTCTGTTCGCCGTTTTTACCGGGCTGTCTACTCTTTACACTTACACTTTTAGACTTTTTGCTCTTTCCAAACGCCCGTGTGAAAGCGCCAGATAGCAAGAGCCCCGACTATAAAGACAGAGATCGAAACGCCGGCCCAGGTGCCGGACGGTCCCCAGTCCAAAGTGACGCTCAGATACCAGGCAAGAGGCAGTCTGAACAATGTGAGAACGAGAGTGCTGGCGATCATCGGCCAGCGAGTATAGCCTGCGCCCTGCATGGCGCCGAAAAGAATCAGCCATAGCGCCACGAAGGGCTGGCACAATCCGACCCAGCGGAAATAGTCACTGGTGTATCCGATTACTTTCGCGTCGGCGCTCATGATTCCGGCGATTTCTTTCGCGAATATGAACAGGCAGGCGGCCACAATCACATTGAAGCCGGCGCCCAGTCCAGCCACTTGCCAGCCGGCCTTAACGGCGCGCTCCGGCTGTTTTGCCCCCAGATTTTGCCCGACAATCGTCCCAACAGCCATGGACAGAGCGTAGATAGGCATGCCGCCAATCATCTCCTCAACACGAAGTCCGACTCCCCATGACGCTTGAGCGGAAGTCGGGTCGGGAGTATGGGCAAGAATGAAAAGCAAAAGAAAGTTGCCGCCCACCCAGGAAAGATCCTGTATGCATGCGGGAATGCCGATGCGCAGCAAGCGAATGAGCCAATCTTTCGACTGCTCTTTTGCAAAGGAGCCTTTAAATGACAATGCTTCCTTCAGCTCAGATTGTGAAAGGACGGCGATGTTGACGAGCATACCGACTGTCCCTGCAATCAGCCAGGACAGACCGATTCCGGCAATGCCCATGGTGAACGGCCCAAGGCACAGACCGACATCCAGAGAGCAGATAAGGATGGTCATTAAAATCCAGGTGACCATAGGAACTCTAGCGTCGCCTTTGGCGCGAAAAATCGAATTGGAAACCCAGAGGACAGTAAATGGTATATGGCTTAGCAGGTCCAGCTTCAAATATTGCCAACCTTGCTCTTCCACGGCCGGAGCAGCGCCCAACATCCTGATCAATGGGCGGGCCAAAAGCATACCGATGGCGGTGGACACGCAACCAAAGATAAAGGCAAATATCAGTGAGTAGCGAGCTGCCTCGACCGCTCCCTTGAAGTCTCCCGCACCCCAGAATCGGCTGACCAGTGCCGTCGTGCCGGCTGAAAGAGCAACTGCCAGCATGATCATGAAAAAGCCGATTTGCCCGCAAATGCCGATTGCCGCTTGAGTGTCGGAGCCAAGCTTGCCGGCTACCCAGACATCGGCAAAGCTGGCAATCGAGATTGTGCACATGTTCAAAAGCAACGGCCAGGACATGTGCCAGATAGCCGCCCAGGTCGAGCCGCGAATGATTACATCATCCGCGCGTTCTTCTTTGTTGTCGGTGACAACGACACTCATGCCCGTATGACCCCAGGTGGAAGATTACATAGACTAGATGAAAGAGGAGGCCTTAAGAAGGGGGTAAACACGATGAGAGCCGCCGAACATGGTACGATGCTGCCGTAAGCCCGGTTTTGATTTTTGAAGAACAGGCGCTGCCCAGCATTTACGGAATTTCATCCGGCAATTAAGACTGAACGATTTGCTTAACAGAACCCTTCACAAAGAGCGAACAATTGTGCAGTGGCTCTCTTTTGACGAGCCAGAATCTCGACTGAGAAAAGCGCTGAAGCGCGACGGCTTTTTCTCCGCCGGTCCGCGAACCGCCGGTAAAAAAAAGGCTCATTCGCTTGCCGCGCTGGCATTTGCACTTGCAGATATAGAGATTTTCAATACCATCTCATTCAAGAACATTGCCAAAGTGCTGGCGAATAGCAAGGATCTGAACACATTCAACGCACAAGAATCACTGAGCAAGATCCACGAGCAACTGCATTCGCACTTAGAGAAAGAACTCGGATTACCCTCAGGAGAAATAATCTGGGCGGCTCTTTCGGCTGAGTTTCTCGCTCAGGCACTAAAAGACCGGGAAGATTGGGAGAATCTCGAGAATTGCGAAGAAGCGCACTCTCAAATCGATGCCGACGAGGTCGGTGCAATCTCTTTTCTGACCAACGTCAAAAACAGGATCGATGCTGCGCA
Source organism: bacterium (assembly GCA_041911975.1). GTDB lineage: Bacteria > Cyanobacteriota > Vampirovibrionia > Obscuribacterales > Obscuribacteraceae > QKMZ01. The sequence continues at coordinate 2,333 of JAYRNY010000946.1, forward strand.
AGATTCTTCCTCTGCCACCGATTGTGGTGCGCTTGTGGAACTGGCTACAAAAATATTCAAAGATCACCTCGATGAGATGCGCAGCCAGTTGCCGGCGGATTTTCTGCCGGAAAGGCTCCTCCTTGTAGAAGGACAGACAGAAGCAATCTTGATACCGCATTTCGCCCATCTGTCCGATTTTCAAATCGGTGAAAAACGAATTCTCATGCTGTCGGGAGGGGGAGCCAATCAGGTGGCAAAACGATTTCTCGCTTTGAGAGAAACGACGAATCTGCCGATTGCTTGCCTGCTCGATGGCGACGCTGATAGTCAGTATGAAATCATTTCGCAGCACAAGCATGACGGTGATCTACTCTTCAGCCTGCCCTCCGGAGAGATCGAAGACACCTTCGAGATTTCCCGATTTGTTCAGTTTTTGAACAGATATCTGCAGTCGATGACTGGAGAGAATGCGCCTTCATTGATTGAGTTCGAACCTATCAAGAGAGACCAATTTGCCACAGGTCAACGAAGGACGCAGGTATTGAACAAAATCTGGAAAGAAAAATCCCTGGGAGATTTTGATAAAGTGGAATTTGCCGGTTTCGTCGCAGAGACGATGAAATCGAGAGAAGAAATTCCCAGAGATTTCAGTTCCATGATTGAAATAATGAAAGTGACGTGGGGAGAGAATTGATGAGTGAGTCTGCCGAGAAAGGCAAACACATGTCTGCCAGCAAAATAGCCGGCATAGTTTCAGCAATTCTCTGGATTGCTGGATTTGCCCTGGCCTTTGTCGTTCCGGCAGACTGTCCTTACATGTGGGTGCCAGACGCGCTTCTTCTCATCGGCTTCTTTCCTCTTCTCATTTTTTGGAAACCCAGTTGGCCCTGGCTTGTTTTCGGCGTCTTGAATGTAGTGATTGGATTTGTTCTTCTCGTCGCAACATTTCTTCCAGTGGAAACACTCACCACAGAAATGGCCAAGGCCAGACAACAATTGATCGAAGCAAAATCGCCATATGCCTCCGCGTTTTCAGAAACAGCTACAGAACAGATGGCCCACGTGCACACGCACCTGGCGAAACAGCACTCTCCATGGACCTGGATGATTGTCGGCATTATATCGACGATATATGGAATTGTGCGCATGATTAAAAACATGATCAAGTGGGCGGCGGCAAAGAGAAAGACAGAGTCCGCGGCCGGCTGACCATGCATGGACTAGACCTAGCGTAGAAAAAAGGACCGGCGTCTTGCCGGTCCCCAACAATTGAATGCGAGTTCGTGAGAACTACATGTCCTCGCTCTTTTTCTTTGGCGCAGTTGGATGACCGATTTTGACGGGCTCATCTTCCGGCACAAGAACGCGTGCCAGGAATTTCTTCTCTTTTTCCCAGCGTCCCGGTCTTGTGCCCGTCAATCCTTGAAGGTGACTGGCGCCCTGCATCTGCTGGTCAGCGAATTCGGATTTCTTAGCAACATAGAGCCATTGTTTAACAATGAAATTGAAGAGTTTCGGGTCGCGCTTCTTTTGCTTCAACAGTTTTTTCTCGAGCGCTTCCGCGTACATGATGCGTCCGTCGATGTCCATCGGAGCCATTTCGACCGAGCGCTGCAAAACCGTGAGCGCCCGGTCGAGATTGCCGATGCGCATTGATTGTTCGCCTTCAAGGCGTAAAGCGTTGGATGTCGGAACGCCCAATTCCAAAAACTGGTCGGACGTCACTACGCCATTGTTGCTTCTGCCGATACCGTCTGTATCCATAATGAAGTCGTCATCTCTGGCTATTGCCGGAGAAATGCAGGCAATTGCCGCCGCCCAAACAAGGGAAGCAATTGCCATTCTTCTAAGTCGGTTAACGCCAGCCATTTTTAGCTCCTTCACTTTACTGAGACAGTCTCTTGCCTGATCTGCGAGATTGCAACCTTCATATCGGGTGCA
>JAYRNY010000947.1:0-2878 GCA_041911975.1 bacterium
CTCGTACTTTATTGGTCCGATATCGAATTTGCCCTCGATCAGACCAAGCGATCTGATTCCGTCTTTCGGTGCTTTGAGCGGGTTCTTGAAGCCGATCTTGAGCATGCCGATCCAGGCTGTGGATTTGTCGATGCTCTTCACCATCTCCGGCAAGTATTCGCCGAGCAAGCGAGGATTTTCCTGGAAGGCATAGCGGAAATAACGGTTTTGGAACGACTCTTTGACGACGAAACTGTTTTTCAGTTGCGCGTCATACCCTTCCAGAGCTGCTTCTGAGCTGTCGCCCTTGATGAGCGCGTCGAAGAGCACTTGCGCTCCGACATAACCGCATTCCATAGCGCGGTCGATACCGGCCAGGTTTTTCACATCAAGAACTCCCAGCGCATCGCCGAGCAGCAATCCACCATTGAAGTGGAATTTCTTGGGCAGGCTATAATAACCGCCTTCAGGCAAGAGCGCGGCACCGTATTTGAGCAGTTTGCCGCCCTTGATCATGTCCTGAATCCAGGGGTGTTTCTTATACTCTTGTAGTTTGAGCTGCGGGTTCATATTCGGGTCCGCGCTGTCCAAGCTGATGACCATACCGATAGTCAGCTTGTTGTCCTTCATGCCGTATACGAAGCCACCACCGAAGGTGCCGTCCAGAAGTGGCCAGCCAAGCGTGTGCCAGACCTTGCCTGCATAATCGCCCGCCACCTGCCAGACTTCTTTGACTCCGACAGACCAGATTTGCGGGCAATCCCTCATTTTGAAGTGGTCGATGACATCGCGCGAGATGAAGCCCTTGTCGCCAAAGCAAGTGAAGCGCGCATAGACATAATCGTCTTCCGATTTTGGATCCTCTGATACGGCAACACCGGCCACGCGGCCGTCTTCAAAAACCACTTTGTGAGCGGAAAAGCCAGTATAAGGATCGACCGAGACATTGGGGACTTCCTTGGCCTTTTCCATTACTTGATTGGCCAACCAGCCTGTGACATAGCTCAAGGTGAGTACGAGATAACCTCTCTTGTCGAACGACTTGGGATAGAGCTTGTGCGGTATGTCCCACTTCTTGTTCAGCGAGAGAACGGACATCTCTGATTGAGTGCATTCCGCTTCAATAGGAAAGTTTTTTTCTTTGTAATCGGGAAAAACTTTCTTCAGAACATGCGGGTTGGAAACAGCGCCGCTCAAAATGTTCGAACCGAAGTCCTTTCCCTTTTCGAGAATGGCAATTGTGAAATCCTTGCCCGAGTCTTTGGCAAGTTCAAGAAAACGATAAGCGAGCGTCAAATTAGATGGGCTGCCGCCTACCAGAAGAAGATCGTACTCAATGCGCGCTGACAACTGCTTCTACCTCTCGTCCTGACTGTACTTGTTTAAATTGCTTGATCAACTCAGGCAAAACTTGATAAACATCGCCCACTATACCGTGATGCGCAAACTTGAATATGGGTGCATCAGCGTCTTTGTTGATGGCTAGAATTAACCCTGACTTGGACATACCGACGCGGTGCTGAATGGCTCCAGAAATTCCGCAAGCAATATAAAGCTTTGGTCTTACCGTTTTGCCTGTTTGACCGACCTGGTGCTGGTACGGTATCCAACCAAGGTCGACGACTTTTCTGGAAGCTCCCACTGCTGAGTTAGGGAAGCATTTGGCCAGGTCGTAGAGAAGATTGAAACCTTCTTTCGAGCCCAGCCCATAGCCACCACTGATAATGACATCAGCTTCGGTCAGTTTTACACCCTTAGCTATTTCTCTTACTGTATCGGCAACGATCAAACGGTAGTCTTCGTCTTTGATTTTGACTTTCAATTTGACGATTTCGCCTTTACGATTCGCATCGCCTTTAAGCGGGATCATCACGCCCGGACGCGTGGTGGCCATCTGTGGGTTTTTCCACGGTCCGAGAATTCTTGCTTTGAGACTTTCACCGAAGCTGGGGCGAATTGCATACAAGCAATTGGGATAAAGACCGATCTTGGACGGATCTACTTTGCTTTTGTGCTCGTACGGTCCGATATCAAGCTCTGTGCAGTCGGCCGTCAAGCCGGTATCGAAGTGGGCGGCGATTCGCGGCGCCAGATCGCGTCCTGTCGTTGTCGAGCCGAGCAAGCACGTATGAGGAGGCTCTGGGAGCGACTCGAGAAAATCGCAGACTACGCGTCTATAGGGAAGCGTGCGGTATAGCTTCAGCTCCGGATGATCGGCGACATAGACTTTGTCGGCACCGTGCTCAACCAGTTTCCTTGGCATATCGCCAAGATCGTGTCCCATCACAATGGCGATCAAAGATCTTTCCATCTTGTCGGCAAGGAGCCTGCCGGCGCCCAGAAGTTCTAGCGTGACCGGCTGCAATTCCCCGAGTATGTGCTCTGCAACTACAAGCACATCACCTTTGGGGCAGTACTGCGAAACATCTACTGGGGCTTCTTCTGTCATTTTGTTATTCCGGAGTTGGGTTGTTTGTCTTTAGCGAACGCTTACGAAGCCGTGAGGTATTCGGCGATATTGGAACTCTTTAGAAGCTCTTGCACAAGTTCTTCGGGAGAGTGTCCTTGGTGAATGGTGCAGCTGCCGCCTATCTCACCGACCTTTTCGGTTGCGGCAACGATGGTTGGAGAGCCCTTCAGACCACAGCGATCGATATCGGCGCCAATCAAGTCAAGGTCGATGGTCTTGATGAACTTAGCCAGTTCTTCCGGATTGCGTTGCAACTGCTGGACTCTGTATGTGCCTCGGAAAGATTTGTATTCGAGAGGATGATAGGAGTTTGCCACTGTGACCAGAACAGGTGGATCGACGATTACCTTTTGGAATCCGCCTTCGATGATGCGGCGAGCATTCAGTTTTTCGTTTTCGATGGAAAAATCTTCGCAGTATGTCACTTGC
>JAYRNY010000948.1:0-2520 GCA_041911975.1 bacterium
AGCTCAGAGAAAAACAAAAAGCCCTGGCTGTTTGCTGCCATAGCAACGAACCTGGTCACTCTCGGATTCTTCAAATACGCGTATTTCTTCAACGACGCGCTCGGCGCCATGCTCAAGCCTCTGCATGTAGCACCGCCGGCGATGCCCTTCGACATTGTCCTGCCGCTGGGAATTTCATTTTTCGTTTTCGAGTTCATTCATTATGTTGTCGACGTATATCGCGGCAGCGAACCAATTAAATCCTTCCTGGCCTTCTCGCTTTTCGCCAGTTTCTTTCCAACGCAAATCGCCGGACCGATCAAGCGTTTTCAGGATTTCATTCCGCAATTTCTCTCCACTGCGAAGTTCTCAATCAAGGATCTCGACTCAGGCGTCTCACTGATCCTGCTTGGACTGTTCAAGAAAGTCCTGCTCGCCGACAACCTGGCCTTCTTTATACAGGGCGGATTCGAGCACCCAGAGTTGTTCAAGAGTTTAGACCTCTGGCTTTTCACATACGCATTTGCTTTCCAAATCTACTTCGACTTCTCTGGATATACGGATATTGCCCGGGGCTCGGCAATGCTCTTCGGCTACAAAGTGCCGATCAATTTCAACTTGCCCTACCTGGCCAAAAACATGTCCGATTTCTGGCACCGCTGGCACATCTCTCTATCCACGTGGCTGCGCGACTATCTCTTTATCCCGCTGGGCGGCTCCAGGGGATCGCGCTGGAACGTCTATCGCAATCTCATGATTACGATGACTCTTGGTGGATTGTGGCATGGCGCCGCTACTCACTTTCTTGTCTGGGGTGTCTTCCACGGCGCCACACTGGCGCTGCACCGGATGTTCAAAGAAAGCCGCACATGGCTTTCCGAGCGTGGTCACGGCTGGCTGTCGGCTGCTGTCGATTCGAAAGGTGGAACGGCTCTCTCCGTCCTGTTCACCTTTCACGTTGTCTGCATCGGCTGGGTCCTCTTCCGCGCCGACACACTCTCGCTAGCAGGACAGATACTGCGCAAACTCTTCTTCATTGATGCAGTAATGGGCAAGGCGCCAGCTTTCGCGATGGCACTACCCGAGATCAACTATCCACTCATATATCCTGCAATTTTCCTGCTTTTGCCGATCATGGCTATCTCACACGTAGTAATGGGATTTGTGGACAAAACAAAATGGGTCGAGCGCTCACCCAAGCTTGTCAAAGCCGCCTGGTGCTGCGCGCTGATGCTGCTCATCCTGGTCTTCTCCCCTGACAAATCTCCCAAATTCATCTACTTCCAATTCTAGTCAATGAAAAGCAACGCCCGAATTCAGGCTCTTCTCTCCAGCTATGTGGTGCTGGGTACGCTGCTGTTTCTTCTCATTGACGTCGGTTTTCGCATTGCAGACAACCGCTTTCATCTGACCAATCCGCTCGACTCGCCGACCCGCAGCCTGATCTGGTGGACGGTCAATGGGTTCGCCAATGAGAAGTCAGCGCCCGATATAGCGCTGCTCGGCTCCAGTTTGATGATGACAGCACACCACGCCGGTGATGCCACCAAACTCAAAGCCACTCAAAATGAAGTGACTCACTTCCATTCTTCCTGCCTGGAGGACTTTCTGGCAGAGAAGATAGGGCACAAACCTACCTCCTTTAGCTTTGCCATCGCCGGACAAATGGCGTCCGATTCCTATTTGATTACGCGATCGCTGTTGACCGGTGACAAGCAACCCAAAGTGATTGTGCTGGGCATAGGCCCACGAGACCTCATCGACAACACTTTGCCGAGCGCCGCCAGCACAGAGACCTTCAAGTATTTGAGCCGCATCAGCGACCTGTCGGATATAGCCCTGTCGGCGAGAAGGTCGCCGAACGAAGTCATCCAATATGGATTCGAGAATTTGCTATATTCCCTTTCGCAGCGACCAAGCCTTGTTGCTTTGCAGAACAAGCTGGTCTATTCGATCGTGCCCTTCGGCAAAAATGCCATTACAAAAAACGAGATATGCACACCATTTTTCCTGCGCATGATGGCGCGCAGAGACTTCCCCGACGACAACGGCGCCAATGAGTTGATGATCGGTCCGCATGGGTTAGTCAACGAGCCGTACCTGGACAATACCAGCGAGTATCTCCAGCGTTACGCTCACATCAATTACAAGACGTACATGTACCAGCTTTCCCACCTGGAAAACCTGATGAAGCTCGCCCAAGAAAGGGGTATTCAGCTTGTCCTCGTAAACATGCCCCTGACTGAGAGCAATGTCAAACTTTTGCCGCAAGGGTTTTACGATCAGTATAAGCACAAGCTGGCCGACATGGCGACAGCCAATGGTGCAAGTTACATCGACATGAACAAACCCGACAGCTTTGAAATAAAACACTTCCACGATTCTGTTCACCTGAACGGTTTGGGCGGGGTTGAGTTCTTCAAATTGCTCAGCAACGAGCTTGCCCTCGATCGCTCATTCGGTGCCGCATTGTCCGTGACGCATTAGACGATCAAGATGAACGACAGTTCGACAAAAGCAGAAGAGTCACCGCAGATGGTG
>JAYRNY010000949.1:0-3189 GCA_041911975.1 bacterium
CCAACAATCAGCAGTATCTTCTTTGCTTTCAATCGCCGAGCCCAAATTCGATTCTGAATTTAGATCTTACCGCGCCGGCGAAAGCGGTGCACTCTCAACGACGGGATCGCTATGTTTATCTAAAGTAACTTTTTCACCATCGGCATCAATTCCGTGTACATGTTGCTCTTGGGATTGTGTCCGCAGGCATCACAGCGCAGAACAAAGCTTTTGTCGATAAGTTGAAAGCCGGGGATCATGTCGTAGCTGAACTGGTTTATGTATCTCTGATCTCCGATCAAAAGCACTTCATTGCTGCGTCTTCCGAAGTCGAAATGTTTTGCCCAAGCCTGTGCTTCGGCCAATGTTGGTGCATTTAAGGTTGGTCCGTACAGTAAAAGTTGAACTCTAACCAGCCGAGGATCGGCTGCGGACACGCTTTGTTTCGAAAGAAGAGTTTCAACGTTGTCCAAGCCCGCTTGCGGAGAAACCCCATTCATGCCGCCTTTCGTGCCACCGCCGACGAATGCCTGGCAGGCTGGACACGACATTCCAATCGGCTCAAGCAAGATCACTTTGCCAGCATACGATGACAGTTTTACTTTCCTTCCGGAAATATCGCTGAGTTCCACCTCCGGGTAAATTTGGTTAACCACCGGCGGCCAAAAGACTCGAGTCCTTGCACTTTGAGGAGCCTGAGCAAACACTGCTGTGCCCACCAAAAGGAAAAGTGACAGGCACACTGCAACGTGCAGAATATTTTTCATTTTCAGCAACAGATTCATTTTTCAGACCTGCGTGTTCCTCGGTCAAGCGCAGTGTACTACGAATGAAGGCCAGGTAAGCAGCATTTTCATTCTTGGCAGAGCACGCTGCTGCGCTTTTATGGTCCGCTGCCGGCTGTGCCTGCGCTCGCGCCTCGGGGCACTGCGAAGTAGATAGTAAAAGGAACAATAGCAGCCAGCTCTTCATCTCTCGTCCTCCAGATGTTTAGGAGTGGAGCTCTTTGCGAAATTTATGCGTGCACGATTGTCTGTTTCGATCTTATCTGCAAGTATTTTTAGTGTGTTCGGCATGCGTTATCATTGATAGTGCCTTTGTGTTTCGCCAATGTCAGGTGTGCCGTGAAATTTGCTCTACCCGTTCGATCCGCTCAAATCTTTTCAAAAAGTTCAATTTTGCTCGCCTCGCTTGTACTTGCGGGATGCAATGTCTCCTACGATGTGCATACGGATTCTGATTCCGGTTTGTCCATCAACTCCTCGACGAAAAACGGTTCTAAAGCAGTCGACAAGTCGACCTGGTCAGTAGGCGGCGTGACCAATTCGATTGTCAATGAGACGCGTACGACGAATGGAAAGACCGTGCGTTTCTCATCGCGGAGCATCAACGGGGTTGAGTCGAAACTGGAAGCACCGGGCGAGGTCGTTTTTCTGAAAGGGAAACCGGCTAAATGGACGCCTGATGCGAAGGTTGTTTTCAGTGAGAAACGCAATGGGGTTTTGAAAGAAGCGGAGCTGCGCCCGGACGGCGCGCAGATGAAGGTTTGGATCAAGCGCGGAAAAGCCTTTGAGCCGGGCAACACTGAAGAACAGGCATGGGCCGATAAAGTGGTTTCCGAGTTTAATTTGGACGATACGCCCGAGCCGGTTAAGAAGAAGGAAGTTGCGAAGTATAAATTAGACGATCCGCAATTCGCGCAGAAATTGGCAAATTTGCATTATGCCAAGGATATTGCAGAACTGCTGAACGAGAAAGCGAAGGCGCCGTCGCTCAGCGCGCAAGAACAAGCTGCACTGATTGATCTCGTCTTTGATAAGGTCCACTACGAGAAGGATCAAAAGGCAATCCTCGAGACATTGATAGCTAGAAAAGACCTGGCGAAAGAAGCTAGCCTGCATCTGCTCGACAGTCTAGACAAGATCCACGATCAAGAAGTGCGCAAACTTATTCAGCGCGAGCTGTTCGAGCGTGCGTCAGCGCACTGAATCGTTATCGACCAGCCCGGTGTCGATAAGGTACTCCTTTATTTCGTCATGATAATCTAAAGTAGAACTTTATAAATCCGAGCTGAAAATCGTACATAGTATTAAGTTTCTTCTGTGCGAAACGGCACTTTCAATCGTTATCGTGCTAAATTTCCACGCCTGATATAGATTTAGGGATCTTAAAGGGGACGGTGCGATGACCAGCATTACGAATTTCATTGAGCATCATTTTCGCCACTTCAACGCCGCGACCGTGAAGGACGCCGCCAGGGCTTATGTAGAGCACTTGCGCACGGGCAAGAAGATGATGATCACTCTGGCGGGTGCCATGAGCACTGCCGAGCTTGGCTTGTCGCTTGCCGAGATGATTCGCAATGACAAGGTGCAAGCGATCACCTGCACCGGCGCCAACCTGGAAGAAGATATCTTCAACCTGGTTGCACACGACCACTATGAGCGCATTCCCAACTATAGAGAACTGACTCCGCAGCAGGAAACAGCGCTGCGTGAGCGTGGCTTGAACCGCGTCACAGACACATGCATTCCAGAAGACACTGCCATTCGCAAAATCGAAAAACATGTTCTGAAAATCTGGGAAGACGCTGATAGAGCCAAAGAAAGACTCTTCCCGCATGAAGTTATGTACCGCCTGCTCAAGTCAGGTGTGTTGAAAAAGGAATATCAAATCGATCCGAAAGACTCCTGGATGCTGGCGGCAGCTGAAAAGAATCTGCCCATCTTCACGCCTGGTTGGGAGGACAGCACCCTCGGCAATATCTTCGTATCGCACGTCGTGGCAGGCGAATTGTCGTCTTGCCAGCTCATTCGCGGCGGTCTCGAATACATGCAAGAGCTGATCAACTGGTACTCGGAGAGCTGCACTGAAGAGCATGGCATCGGCTTCTTCCAGATAGGCGGCGGCATCGCCGGCGACTTCCCTATTTGCGTTGTTCCGCTCATTCAACAAGACTTGCAGAAGCCGTGCCCTTTCTGGAGCTACTTCTGCCAGATTTCAGACAGCACAACTTCTTACGGCTCATACAGCGGCGCAGTGCCCAACGAGAAAATCACCTGGGGCAAACTGGAGGAAACAACTCCTCGCTTCGTGATTGAATCGGATGCAACCATCGTTGCGCCTTTGATCTTCCAGTACGTCTTGGAAAACGAAGTCCTGCCTGCCTCTGCAACCAAAGAGAAAAAAGCCGCGGCATCTGCCGGGAAG
>JAYRNY010000950.1:0-3209 GCA_041911975.1 bacterium
AAAGAGAACGCTGAAATTATCGAACAGCTGAAAGGACTGCTGCACGACGACAGGCAGATGAGCGACCTGCTCGCTTCTATCGCCCGGCGTCTTGATAGTTTCAACAATCACATCAATTGCGTTCTCATACCGTTAGCCGGCGCCAGTAAAGACCTGGCGGCAAAGACTTCAGCTCTTAAGGATGAGCGTGAGAACGTCAGCCAGATGGAAGCTCTGGCCAATGAGCTGAAGGAATTGACCACCAAATTTGCGGCAGGGCAGACTGCCCGTGCCGAAGGGCAGGCAAAGCATTCTATCGGCGTGCTCTGGGCTGTTTGCCTGTCTGGCATTGCAGTATCGCTGGCCATGGTCGTAGCACTGTTTCATTTGACGATTTCTCCTCTGACTCAATTGACCAGCGCTGCACGCCAGCTGGAAGAGTCGAAGAAAGCCACACCGGTGAAGGACGATGGGCGCTCCGACGAGGTTGGAGTATTGGCCCGCACTTTCAACAATATGGTCAAGGCTATTCAAGAAAGAGAGGCCGAGAGGGACAGGGCACTTTCCCGTCTGGAAGATTCCAATGCCGAGCTAAAGCAGTTTGCCTATGTGGCGGCGCACGATCTGAAAGAGCCGCTCAGAACGATATCCAACTATCTGTCGCTTTTGGGTGAACGCCTGGAAGGAAAGCTGGATGATAAGGGCGAGCGATTCTGGAAAACTGTTGTAGACAGCTCGCATCGCATGGACGCCTTGATTTCCGGTCTGCTAACGTACGCAAAACTGGGAAGCAAGGTGCTGGCGCTGCAACAAGTGGACATGGATGAGCTGGTGAACAAGGTTCTCGCCGATCTCAAAGTAGTAGTTAGCGAGTCAGGCGCGAAGGTGGACAAGCACAATCTGCCGATGGTATACGCGGACGGCACTCAGATGAGCCAACTTCTGCAAAATCTGATCGCCAACGGCATTAAATTTCACGGTGCTGATGCGCCCAAATTGGACATCGGCGCCAATCGCGTCTCGAACGGTTGGATGTTTTATGTAAGAGATAACGGCATTGGTTTCGACATGCAGTTTCAAGAGAGGATTTTCCAAATTTTCCAGCGATTGCACGGCCGCACTGAGTATTCTGGAACAGGGCTGGGACTGGCGGTTTGCAAAAGAATTCTCGAGCGGCACGGCGGCAAGATCTGGGCTGAGTCGAAAGAGGGAGAGGGTTCTACGTTCTTTTTCACGCTGCCTGATGACCTTAAGCGCATGGCTATAGGCAGCAACGGACATGGCGACCCTGAAAACATCGAGCCTTTAACCAAATCATTGTCAGAGCAAACGCATGAAGATTAAAGAAGTGACTGAAAGTGTGTATTACCACTTTCAGGGGAATGACTGAGCGTCAGGATTATGACAAGCTGGAGACTGAAGTGGCACGCCCGGAAAAATACAAGGTGACAGACGCAAAGCCAGCAAGAGTTGTTGTTGCCGATGATGATCATTCGGCCGTGGAATTGCTGCGCGAAGCTTTCGAACGCTCGTCCTTGGGTTGCGAAATTGATGCCGTGTTCAGCGGGCAACAATTGCTGGATTACTTGCGCAGAGAAAGGTCACCTGCGTCCGAGCGTCCTAGCCTGATTCTTTTGGATTTGAACATGCCGGGCAAAGACGGAAGGCAGACTCTTGCCGAGATTAAGAGTGATCCGAGTTTGAAGGACATTCCGATAATTGTCATGACTTCATCAGAGCTTGATGAAGACATCGAACGAAGTTACCAGCAGGGAGTCAACGCCTATCTGAAGAAACCCAGTGTTTTTGGCGATCTCGTCAGGATGACCAGCGCCATAAAAGAATTCTGGTTTGGTTGCGCGACTCTGCCGCATCATCGATGCACCTAAAGGGTGACGCGCAAATCTTACCGCTTTGATATCGTGATTATGTCGCCAGTCATTTATAGGTAAGTTCATGAGCAAGTTGGCTGAGCATGCGTTAGCTAGGGCTTTGATGAGCGCTCTTTTGTCGGCTTTCTCTGTGTTGGTTCTCAACCCTCTTTTCTGTGCGCCCGCTCCGGCCGGTGAAGAAGCCAATGATGGTCGCGTTCTTGTAGTCTTTGTTTTCGACAAATCGTGCCGTATTTCTTGCGATGCAGTAAGGCCAATCTTCAAACAACTGAAGGTCGAATATGGTGATAAGGTGAGATTCGTCGAGCTCGACGTGTCCAAAGAGGTTCTCAAAGAGTCACGCAAAACTGCACAGGAATTGAGAGTTGGGCGGTTTCTGGATGATACGGAAGATTGGTATCCTGCAGTGGGCGTATTTACAGGCAGGCGCAAGAAGATAAAAGAGATTCTCGGTGCCAAGCCTAAAGAGCAATATGTTCAAGCAATTGAAAAAGCGTTGTCAGCACAGCAAAAAAATGGCACAACTGAGAAAGGTAAGAAAGTGTCTCAGCAATAAGCCGGAATTCTCGTGAGCTTACATTTTTGCCAGCGCCGACTGTGTGGTTATTTGTTTTTGGCAGGACTTTCTTGTTGCTTTTGGCAAACAAGTATATTTGCCGCCCAGCCGGTATCTGATGTAGAACCGGTCGACACGCTGGAAAAGAAAGGGCGTCAGTATTCTACGACAAGGCAATGGGGCAAAGCTCAGGCTGTTTATCGTCAGGTGCTTGCTCTGCGCGAGAAGGAATGGGGTCGTGAAGATGTCCGTTTGATAGGACCGTTGAACGATGTGGTGCGCGTCACCTGCGTGGATGGAAGATGTTTCGACACAATTCCGTATTTGCATCGCTTGCTTGCCATTCGTTTGAAACAGTTTGGACCCCTGCATGCAGATGTGGCCACGACTTACGCGCTAATCGCTGAAGCCGATGAAAAGATGCATCATTATCCTGCCGCTGTGAATAACTTCAAAGAAGCAATCAAGATAAGAGATCACCTATACGGAGAAACAGACGCGATTTGCATCAGCAGCAGAATGAACATAATAAGAGTTTCTTTGAAGAACGAAGACAAAGCGGCTGCCCGAGCAATGTTTAAGGAATGCCGGAAGCTTCTGAACGCCGGCAAAAAACAGGCACCCGAACTGGAGAAACTGCTTAACTATTACGCGGGAAAGCTTTAGTTACTTTGATCAGAAACTAATTTGCAGGGGCGCGTTGTATGCGCCTAATTTCTTTATTGGCGCATACGATGCGCCCCTACAGTTCTCTATCCGGCTGCGCTTATCTGGTTTCCCGG
>JAYRNY010000951.1:0-4789 GCA_041911975.1 bacterium
CCCTGTTGTTTCAAGTTGGATGATTTAGTCATGATGACCTCCTTTTGGGGGTTTTAACGTCTTGCAACGCAAACCTGCCCAGGCTTTTACGCTTGGTCAAGGAGGTCATCTAAGAAATTCAACGACAAATGGGACAAGCTCCTTCTTTCTTCTTTTGACTAAAACTACTACGGCATGTCGTTTGCTCGAGGCTGAAATGGCGATGCACCGGGTAAAGAAAAGTGTGGGAATTTGAAAGGGTCTTACCAATGCTGGGCAAAATTTATCGGGCACCTGCTTTTCTTGCATGCGCTTTAATTGCCGCATTGCTGCCCGCTTGGTCCGCACCGGACAAGCAGAACGGTTTGTTACTGGACGTAGACAGCGATTATTTCGGCACTTCCACGATAAGAGTCAGCAAAGACGGTATCCGTATCGACTCGAAGAAGCTCGGCATCTCCATTGTTTCCCATTCTCCCGATTGGAGCGTCATTGCCTTCAACGAGCGCAGCAAGTCATATTACGAAGCCACTCTGGAGGAGTGGAAAAAGCGCGTCGCCTCACGCACGGCCGGGCGCGGAAAAGTCAAACAAGACATCAAGCAAACCGGCAAAGGCAAACTCCAGGGTCAGGATGTGAAAGTCTATCGCTGGACAGACGATCGCAGTCGTAGCGGCAAAAGGAAGACGGCGCCGGTAATTACGGACTTGTACGCAATGCAGTCGATACTCGTGCCCAAGCAAGCGGCTGCTGTAATTGCGTCGGCATCGGATTTGCCGCCTGATTTCGGTTTGCCGATGAAAATCACGCGCGTGCAAAATGCTCAGATGAAGCCGAAAACCGTGCTGGATACATTGAAATGCTCGAAAGGTATGATAGCGAAATCAGTGTTTTTTCAGCCGAAAGGATTCAAGCGCGTGTCCAGCGAAGTGGCGCTGATCATGGAAGGCAGCGACGATGAGATGGACAGCTTGATGGGCGACTTGAACAAATAAACTTTGATCGAACTGCTTGAGCGCCTGGTGGCAGCCTTTTCCCTTTTGTGAAGCGCCGCTCAGAATCAGGCTCTTGGCTGAAACAAGTTTGCAACAATAGCTCGCGCGAAGTGAGCGCTAACGCGAACAAGTTAGCGCTTCGCTAGCTCTCATCTTGAGTTGGAGGCGATGTGGCAGATTAAAAGTAAGTATAGAAAGCACTTGAAAAAGTTTTTCGACTCAATAGGTAAACGCAAAAGCCTGTTTATTGCACAGTCGCGAGGTTTTTTTCTGCGTCCGTCACTTTCGCTTGCTCCCAAGCTCGGAATACGTTGTGTAAACGCTTCTCTGGTTTCAGTTCTTGAGCGCTTGTTAGCGTGTCTGTACAACCTTCCGTACTTACGTACCTAGTTAACTTCTCCAGAACCTCCAACTCAGAAATCACAGAACTTGAGCTTTGCCACGCGCACCAGCTTTGCTTCGTCACAGACGAAGGCATGGCCCAACAGCTTCAGTGGAACTGAAGGCTGGCTGCGGAAGGTTCACAGCCGGTCGGCTGTGGCCAAGCTCTCAACAGAGGATTTCCCAATGTCGAACGACCCCAATCTCAACGGCCCAGGCGTCACTGACAAAGGTCCGCCTGCCGACGGCGTCACCGCTGATGCAGTCTCGAAGGTCTCTTTGACGAAACCCGACGATGTGGTCGAGCAACCCGTCGCTGCGGCTCCCGTCAAAGAGCGTCCGAGCTTCGGCAAACGCCTAAAGCGCTGGGCGGGATATGGCCTGATCGGTCTTCTCGCCTACGTTCTGCTGACGGCACTGGCTCATCCGGTGCTGGTCTTCGTCTGGCACTATCTGCCCATCTTCGTCGCTGTGGGACTGCTTCCCGCCGGCATCTTCGCCGCACGCGCTCTGAGCAAGCGCGGCAAGACGTTGTCCAGAAAAGCAGTCTCCATCACGTTTGTCGTCTATCTGGCCTTGCTGGGCTGGGTGGTCACGGCCAACGTGTCGCCGACGGTCATCCACTGGCAGATGGCCTCTTCGCTCGATCCGCTCAACTTGGATCAGGTTCCTCACACGCGCGATAACCGTATCGTCGCTCGCTCGACGGCGGCCAAGTATGTGAAGAACTCCATCCAGGACAACCGCCTGGTCGGCGCGCAGCCGCACCTGGTGCGGGAAATTGGTCAGGACGGCAAGACGGTCATGTGGTGGCAGTCGCCGCTCGCGTATAACGTTTGGTATGCCGCGCCCTTCGGCAGCGTCAACAGCGTCGTGCGAATCAATGCGGAAGACGCCAATATGAACGTCGACGTCAAGGCCGGCAAAGATGCTTTCTTCTTCTTCGGCGACGAGTCCTGGGTTACCGAGCTGCTTTTCCGTGTCACGCATCCGTTCTCGGAGCGCGCTGAGACGGTTTACTGGCAGCATGAAAACGGCGAGTGGGTGATGCTCATCTCGTCTGTTTCGTACAGCCCCACCTGGACTCTGACCATGGTCCCGACACTTTCGGGTGTCATGGAACTCGGCCCTTACGGCTTCTTCAGCAAGCACAGCGTCAGTGAGGCAGCGGAGAAATTCGAGGGCGCTGCTCTCTATCCGCCTGCGCTGGCGCGCTCGTATGCTGAGGCTTACGCGACCTTCCACCGCGGTTTGTTCAATCCCTGGACCTCGCAGCTCGAACTCTTCGAGATCAGCGAGCCGCCCCTGGATCCGCAGAAGACCGAAACCAACCGCTTTCCGTACTACCAGGATTTCGACCAGCTTGGTCTCGAGCTGGTGGTCGGACTGGAGCCGCATGGCGGTTCGCTCACGCGCGTGCTGCTGTTCAACGGCGTGACCGGTCGCGCCAGCATCTATGCAGTGCCGAATGCGGCGCGCATCAACGGCCCGAGCAAGGCGCTCGCCAACGTCCACAACGCTGAACCCAGCGCTGATTGGGCGCAGTACGAAGAGGCCGAGCCCCGCCTGGTCAACGGCAAGGCCGGCATGTTCTGGCTGGTCACCGTGATCCGGTCCGATGCTTCGCGCGCTTTCGTTATGCTCGTTGCGGTCGATGCCTACAGCCTGAAGGCGCATCGCTTCAACGACGTCGAGAGCTTCAAAACGTTTCTCAACACTGCTCCGGTCGCTCCGCGATGAGGCAGTGCGGGTGCACGGCGTAGTGCATCTGACAGTGAGGACGGCCGTCTAGTCCCGATTTGACGGGGCACCCGAGCACCTATCTGCAGGGAAGGTCACGTACCTTCCCTGCAGCGGTGCCGGGTCCTGTCGTCTGGAAGTGCAACATGGATTTATCTCATTTCTTGGTGCCTGTGCTGCTCGTTGTTGCTCTGGTGATTCTTCGCCGGTTCGCTGAGAGGAATGAGCGCAAGCACCGCCAGGACCAGGCTCGCCTGGATGCGCAACGGCGAGTACTGGGAATCAGACCCGGAGTCGGTGCCGTAAACCGGCGCCAGATTAGCCCTGCTCGGGCTTTTCCAAAACGTTGCCCGCGTGGAGTTTGCACCAATCCTGGTGCCAGCTGCCCACGTGAGTGCGTCAAGGAGCCGCAAGTGATGCGCCTTATCGATGGGCGTGTCGTCCATACCTATGACAATCTGGAAATCTGCTTTGGCCCGACTGGCGATGTTCAGGAGGTCAAAGTAGGCGACAGGGCCTGGCAATAGGGAGTTTTACTCGACCCGATAATCGCAGTCTTGCTCACAATCGGCCGGAGCTACAACCGGCATCTCAACGTTTGCAGCAGTGGGCAAGGATGCCCACAAGGACAGTTATGCCGCCACTTCTTCAGCTGGCTTCCGCCGGCTACCACTACGGAACCTCCAACAACCACGGCTGGGACAGCACTGTGGGCAGCCTCGAATATGCGCTCACCAACCTCGATGAGAACGAGGGCAACGCCTTTGCCGCTGCCGCCTACAGCGAAAACGCCATCCGCTACCTGGAGGCGCGCTTGCTGGCTGGCTACGTCATCTCCAGTCTGGCCGCCATCAATGCGGGCAATCTGGACCTGGCCGAAGAGGAGTACGGACGCGCCGTGCTGTTGTCGACCTTGACGGTGAAGGGGTGCAAGCCGCCCAGCGTCGATTGGCCGACCATCAGGGACACGCTGGGCGTCGTCGAGCGCAAGCTCAAGAGTGCTGGCAGGCGGGTGCAGTCGGTCTAGCAGCCCCTGCAAAAGTGTCTAGCGTAGTCGATTCGGTTTGAGAAAACCGAGACAAGAAGCGTGAAAACGTAAGATGATATTGCTGATATACATGCCGATTCCGAAATGGCGGTCTGCATCTATATCCGCACTCACGCATTCTTGTTTTTACCAGGTGTTATTATAATGAGTAGTACAAATGCGATTTGTCTACAGCCTGCGAGCTTGTGTCTATGTGGTATAGGGTAGGCAGGCGATTGCTGCGTCTTTTGCGGCTTCATCACGGCGTCTGTTCTGCGTGGCGCATCTGCCCGCGCTTGCGATGTGGGCACAAACTTCGCAGCTTTAACCGGTCAGGCCAAAGCGGCAGGATCTGGTTTGTGTTTTACAAAACTGATGGGCGTTTCAGCGCTCTCCTCATGCTTCGCTCACCTAGCGCTAGCCTTGCGGCAAAGTCAAAATTGAGACTTTGACACGGTTTTCGTTGGAGACGTCTGGCAAATAAGAGAGGCTCAATGTTACACAAGCCGCATCATGCGCGACTTGCGTCACTCGGTCTTGTAAACATCCATCACTGCATCACTTGGATACGCCTGTTTGCGCCCCTTAACATCTAGGAGTTCCAACTCTTCCCATTTGCTCCGCAGGCGCATCCGCACACCTGATCCTCAGCCAGTTTCCGCTTCCC
>JAYRNY010000952.1:0-4988 GCA_041911975.1 bacterium
CCACGGTATTCGCGAATCCTGTAACCATCGAGGGTATCTGTAGTGGTGACTAACAATCCGCCACCCGTGCCTGCGGAGTCAACCGTCGCTTGAGCAATTGTCGTTGAGCCGGTTGTCCTTGCCGGAGCATCCGCGTTTGCCGGCACGGTGCAGAAAAGACAAGAGATTGCCACAAGGAAAGCAAAACCGGTTTTTCTCATTAGTGACACCCGCTTGGTTGGTTAGGAGTTGGAAATTATACCAGGCAGGACGTCATGCCAAGAGGTGCGGGGTATTCATAGTGCGAGAGCTCCGACAGATTTCGCGGCTTCTCTGCACATACGGCGTGAAAGGCTGTGCCTCTAACGCACGAAAAGCCAAGCTCTGCTAGCATTACTAGTCTCCGGACGCGGCCTGGGGCCGCCTAGAAATCGCATCTTCGTGGTCAGGTTTTCCTTCCGATGGCTCTGCCTTATCAAGTGCCTCTATACAAAGCCCTGGATGCCATAGATGACCAGGATTTTGCCACAGCCGAAACGGCTGTCAATCATTTTTTCGATGCGCTGGAAAATGACCTTATGGCGAAGGAGTGCCGGAGGCAGCATTTCGATCGCCAGGTATTCGAAGCCGATTTCTTGAGCATACTCACCAAGGAAGAGATTGACGCCTGGGGTATTCTGGTTGCGGTAAAACTTTCGCGCGACGACATCGACGGTGCGCTTTCAGGCTGTCACCGAATGATTGAGCTCATCGATCAGTATTATGGTTTTGATACCCCGTCATGGGAATCGCCGGAAGCACGCATTCCGATCAATCCGGAATTGATGAGCCGCTATTTCCAGATTGCCAGTTTTCTTACCGACATATACGAACAGCAAGATGACTTTGAGATGAGCCAACGCTGGGCAAATGTCAGAAAGACGGCAGTCTCCGACATTCAGCAGCCAGAGGAAGTCTGGGGACGCTGGATTTCCGGCGGTGAGGCGGCCGGCTCCGTTGGAATTTCCATGTACGAATTTTCAGACTGGCAGATTGAGCGGCGCACGGTAGACGGCAAGGAGTGGCTGGCTAACATTTATCGCTCATTGAGCGAGCGCGTTTCTCCCCATGAGATGAACTGGTTGGTGGCAGTGCACATTCCAACCGATGAAGCAGCTGATGTGCCATCGAAGGCGGTGCGCTGGAAAATCTGGAGCTTACGGTTGGCAATTGCGGCGCGCTTGCATCGTGCCGGAGTGGGAGCTTATTTTGGCGAGCTGCAGACTAGAGGCGAGCGAGTTTTACTTTACTACGCTATCGGAGACGAGGACGCAAGACAGGCGCTCGGACGCATTCTCGAGGACGCGTCCGAACTGAATCCTGTGCTGGAGATAAAGCACGATGCAGGCTGGAGAGAATACTCTAAATGGGGCAACAGTGCTGTCATCGTTACGTCACCAAGCGCGGTGCCCATGCCCGCGCCATATGATGATGAGCCGGAAAACGACAGGTTGCTCAGAGGCATCTGGGCCGCGTGCGAATCAATTCATGATGTTTCCACTCGCCTCTATACGCTGCTTTGCGATTGTGCAAAAGTCCCGCCCCAGGGACAGGAGTTTAAACGTTTTTGCATCGAGTATTTGTTTGGGCTCAAAGACAGACTGAGCGGAAAAAACAAAACTTTTGCCCTGATTCAATTGTTGTGGAATCTTCCCAAGATCGACCACGATGCAGCACTCCGGGCTTTTGACGAACTGTGGGTCGAGCCCTATCCGACAGAAGACGAAACCGGACTCAGTTTGGCAGCTTGCGAATTTGCGCAGGTGGCGCCTCTCAAAGCTCTGGAAATTGCAAAATATCTGAAAACCAGAGACTATTCACTGGTCCATAAGTGCCTGGCCACAATCGCAGAGAAGTTGGCTCAGACAGATCCAAAGTTGGCAATGGAAATTGCGCAAGATGCGCGTAAAGGGATCATTGAAAGGAGTGATGAAGATTTTGGAACAGCCAGTTTCCTTATGGAGCTTGCCGGTGGTATTGCCGAATTGTCCCCGGAATTCACTCGCGAAATGTTGATTGAAGCGGAGGCTTACATACAAGATATCGACACGGTGCACGTGAAGGATCAGGCTTACCTGACGTTGCTCTTTTACACACAAAAGCATGCGCCCGATAAATTGCCTGAGTTCGTCGGAAAAGCCGTCGAGAATGCAAAGGCGCTTGAAAAAGATGATCCGAATGATTTCTGGGGATTTGGCGGAACTCGGCGAGCAATTTTTTCGCAGACCAGTCTGGTTCCATATGTAGTGTCATACGATAAAGACGCAGCTCTCGAACTTGTGAATTGCGCTTTCGACCTGCTAAAGGTTTCTAATGAGGATGCGTTCGAGCGGATTCTGCATCTTTCCAGCATAGCTGAGGCGGCTGCGTCGCTGGACCCTTCTGCTAATCGATCTCTTGCAGGCGATGTATGGACGGAATTGACCAGAGCGATGGACGAGGTCAGCTCGCAAGATTCATATTTCCTCAGTCAAAGATTCGAGACCGGTGCTGACAGCCCGATCATTCCTTTCGTTCGTATGAATCCTGCCGTCGCGGATGAGAGATTCAGTGCCATCATCAAGATATGCAACTCAGTCACTCTGCCGGAAAGAGAAGTCACCCTTCTTTGCACGTTCGCTCAAATTTTCAATGACGAATTCCCAAGACGATCGAAAGAATTGATTGCAATCGCCTCCGATCGTGCAACTATTTGTTCTTCCGAGCAACTCTGCGTTAAGTCCTGCATTCAAGTGGTGGCAACCATGGATAGAGTAGGTTTGCAATCGGACAATGAATTCGATCATGTTCTCAACATGATCCGCGCCAATCCATCACCTTCTGCCAAGTTTCATCTCTTGCTCGAATGCGCGGCTTTGCTGGCGCAGTCGTCTCCTGCAAAATGCGCGACATTGCTGGATGACGCTACAGAAATTTTTGAAACCAACGACATAGAGCTGGGCGATGCGATTGAATTGACAAAACAACTGCCTGCGCGCCAGTGCAGCAAACTCTTGTTTATGGTTCTTGATAAACACCAGAACGAATCGCAAAAACGCGCAGCCTTGAGCTGGATCTCCAACCAGTTCGGCAAGGATATAGAAGACAATGCCGAGATCTAATCGGGAAACATCTAGAACTTGAGACCTTCCAGGGGGATGCGATGCACTGTATTGGAATTGATATCGGCGGCACCAAAATCGCAGGCGGCATTGTCAACGAAGAAGGCAAAGTATCTTCCAGGCAGGAGCGACCTACGCCGATTAAGGAGGGTGGGCAGCAAATTTTGAAAGCGGCAATTGAGGTTGCTCGCACTCTAATGGACGGCGCAAAGGAAAATATTGAGGCCGTGGGAATTGGTGCCGGAGGGCAAATCGATGCCATAAAAGGCGTGGTATTCTCCGCTACCGACGTGATCCCCGGATGGAAGGGCATGCGGATTGCCGAAGCGTTTACCGAAGCTTTCGGGATTGCATCGGCTGTCGACAACGATGTGAATGTTTTGGCTTTGGCGGAGACTAGATTTGGAGCTGCTGAAGACTGCGCCGACGGCACCGTAGTTTTTCTGGCTCTTGGCACAGGCGTCGGAGGCGCGCTGTTGACTAAGGGCGGACTGCATCATGGTGCGCATTGGAGTGGAGGGGAATTCGGTCATATTCTGCTCAGTATGGACAAAAATGCCAGGCGGGACACGGGGGGCGCGCGCGGCACTCTTGAAGCATATTGCAGCGGACCAGGTCTGGCGGAGACATACAAGGAACTTTCCGGAAAAACTGATACCGCAATTACCGGTCACGATGTGGTCAAAGATGCTCGAGAACATCCGGGTGGCGCGGGCAGCAAAGCGATTGAATTGACAGGCGAATATCTCGGATATGGCTTGGTAAGTCTGGCTAACGCGCTTGACCCTGATTTGATTATTGTGGGCGGAGGGCTAGGCGAGCTTGGAGACTCGCTCTTAACTCCGGCGCGCCGCATTCTGAAAGAGCACGCTCTGCCGGGACCGGCTACGTGCAAGGTCGTGCCCGCTCAGCTTGGGTTGGATGCAGCCGTCGTAGGGGCTGCCAGCCTGGTCCTCAATAAAAGGACTGGCGCGGCTGTGCGCTGAAGTTTCTCAAGATTAACTCTCGAAAGAGCCACAGGCTGGGCTAGTCAGCCGTGATGCTTGGCCTGGACCTCCATGAGGGTATAACTAATAAAGATGTATCTGCATCTGGGTATCTCTGTCATCTAACAGTCGGTCAGTGGGAAACTTCGGTCTGGAGTTGCAATCAAATATTGCAGCAAGCGGCACGTTCAGAACTGCAATAAATGAATGAGCTGTGAACTCCGCATCTTCGATGAGAGTGCAAAATGCCTAGTTACAATCTCTGCAATGCGACTTTCGAACAATTCTTAAATTACATTTTCGACCATCCGGTACCAGCCACTGAGGAAGAGGAGTATTGGTACTGGGCTGATGATCTTGACGTGACCTACGAGCCCGTCAAGCTCGTTGAATACTACACAAAACTATTTTCCAAACCGCTGGTCTTGGTCGATAAATATTCCGACGGACAGTTGGAGCAGGGGCTTCTTGCTATGCGTTCTTGCTTGATGCCTGGGGCCGTATCAGAGGTTTTGTGGGAAGAGGAAGTTCCGCCTGCATTGCGCGAGGAATGCGTACGATCGATGTTTTTCCTCTACAGAGACTTGTTTGCCGTCAAGCCGCTTCATACATCATGCTTTATGTGGTGGGATTCCTTTACGGATGAGTACTCAATAACGCAGGTGCATTCTGAAACATCGGAAGGTCCGAGCATTCAGAATGTGATGTTCGAGACTCTCTGCCAAACACTGAAAATAGAAGTGGAGATTTGCCAGCATGGTGCTCTCCATGGCTTGGGTCATTTGCGTCATCCAGGAACGGAGGCAGTAATTCGATCGTGGATGGCATCCAAACCAGATCTGGATGAACAAAGCACGGAATTTGCAGAGGAATGCATTGTCGG
>JAYRNY010000953.1:0-4751 GCA_041911975.1 bacterium
CTCCTGATTATTTCTGCGGAAAGTTCCAAAACCTCGGCGGATACTTTCCGCACGCGAAGGATCAGCAGCACGTCGAGATTGTCAAAGAAGGCAATGAATACAGACTGATTGGCACCAAATCATACGACACTTACAGATTTGTAAAAGTAGAAGATGGAGTTCTCGAAGACAAAGATAAGCATCTCGGAAAAATTCATATGGGCACGACGACATTTAAAGGCTTAGACATGAAGATGCGCATTCTCAAAGTCGATTTCTGCTACAACAGTTTTTTGCTTCTACCGATGGATGGACGGACACGCTGGATAAGTTCCGGATTTCAGAGGTAAGATGAGTGCCCGCAGAGATCTCTAGAAAGTTTGGCTAAGCTACCATTCTCAACCCTGAGGACCACGCTTGTTAATCAGACAGCTCACCGTCACCCAGAAAGGACTGGTGCTTGTTTTGGTGCCTGTACTCTTCGAGTTGACCTGTGTTTCTGCACTAACTTGTTGGCTCTTTCCGAGTGTGTGGCGTGACCTGTCCAAGCTGGAGCACCAGAGTCAGGTCATGTTTTATTTGACAAAGATCGGCTCCAGCGCAGGGGTTGCCTGCACGCGCGCACTTGGCTATCGAAATCCGGAATCGGATGAACGCGCAGTCCAGATCGAGTGCAAGAAACTTGACGATATGTGCAACGCAGACTCGTTTGCTGAAGAAAAAAAACTTCCGGAACTCAAAGAGACTTTGGAAACAGCCTGCAATCTCGCAGACAAGGCCAAGAGCGTTCTTCGGTGGCACCATCTCAACAACCAGGTTGGCACCGCAAAACGAGATGCAATCATGGGCACTACTTTTTCCCAGTTGAGCAGAGACATCGCTTTATTGCTCATTGAATTTTCCAATTCAGTAAACGCAATTGCCGGCTATGAAGACAGGCTCAAGAGTGAGCAGTCTGTCGAGATGGATCGCATTCGCTTGGCCGTTTTTCAAACCCTGCTGCTGCTGCTTGCTTTGAATGCGGGTCTGACACTATGGCTGGTCAGGGTTTTTGCTTCTGACTTTCTCAGTCGTCTGGTCGTGATTTCCGAAAATGCTCAAAACATCGCCCTGGGCAAAGAACTTTCTCCGCCTGAGCGGGGTCAAGACGAAGTGGCGCTGCTAGATGCAGTCATACACGAAGCACGTGATATTTTAGCCGACAGCCGGCTCAAAGAACTGGCTGTGATTGAGAATGCTGCCGATGTAATTTGCTCACTTGATGAAAATCTTCGTTTTATGGCGGTAAATGCCGCCGCTTTGAAAAGATGGCATTACCGGGCAGACGACCTCTTAGGTATGTCCCTTCTAGTACTTTTCAGACAGAACGATTCCGAGTTCATACGGGCCGCATTTCGCAGAATTGCCGCCACTGATGCGGAGGGCGAATTTGAGTGCGCGATGGTATTCAAGTCTGGAAACCAGGGAATATTTCACTGGTCTGTACGCTGGAGCAAAGAAGAGAAGACATATAGCTGTGTTGTGCAAGATATCACAGAAAAGCGCGCCGTTGAGCGCCTGAAACAGCAAATTTTGCTTATTGCCAGTCATGACCTGCGCTCTCCTCTGGCGTCCTTGCAAATCAATATTGAGCTTGCGTTGTCCGGCGGTCACGGAAATGTCCCTGCCAAAGCCGCCGCAGAATTAGGCAAAGCACAAGAGAACATCTTTAGATTGAATAAATTGATCGATTCTCTTCTCGATCTAGGCAAATTGGAATCGGGCACACAGTCACTTCGAAAGGGATCTGTCAGTGCCTTGATTGTCAGTGAGATTGCTATAGACAAAGTCACCGCTAAAGCATCTTCCGTCGGCGTTAAAATCCTGAAGCCTCATAAAGACGCTCTGATGCTTGGAGACGAGAGTCGTTTGGTTCAATGTCTGGTCAAGCTTCTCGAAAATGCCATTAACTCCTCTCCCAGAGGATCAGCAGTCAGCGTTGCTATCGAATCGTCTAATGATTTCATCGTTTTCCGCGTGACTGACAATGGACCTGGTCTGCCACCGGACACGCTTGCATCGGTTTTTGAAAAGTTCCGACCGTCACATTCTGAAGCGGCGTCCGGACGAGTAAGCAGTGGAATTGAGCTGGCAATCGTAAAGGCTATTGCCACAGCGCATGGTGGCGAAGTGGATGTAAGCAGCCAGGAAGGAAAAGGCTGCATTTTCTTCCTGAGAATTCCAAAGTCTGACGACCCTGAAGAGGAAGGATCGCTATGAACTTGCACGTATTCAAAAGCATTTCGGAGATTTTCGAAGTTTGATACTCGCTCCAAAGCTGTTTCAGCGCACACTCTTAATTGCCATCATTCCACTACTCTTTCATGTGGGTTTCGTGTCATGGCTGTTTTTCTGCTGGTGGCAAACGCAAAGTCAATTGATTCAACTCTGGCACACACGTGACAAAGTGAGCGATTTGAACCTAGCAGCCTGGAAAACAATCGACGGTGTTTACAATGCATTCATAAATTCGGCAACATTGGGACTGGCCGATCCTGGCACGATGAGCATTGAAGCAGCCAAGTTCAAGAGTCGCCTCATTGACCTGATCGCGCAGCCCTGGGAAAGCAATGAAATAGCCTATGTAGAGAAAATCCAAACGGCTGGATTGTCCATGCTGAAGAAATTGGAAATCATTCGCCAGGAGCAGAGTCGAGGACTGAAGCATTGGGATAAGGTCAAGAATACTGGCTTCTGTCATGACCTTGTTTACTACCCTGTGCTCGCATTCATAGAATCGACTCAAAATCTGTCTCTGCTAGAAGAATCCAAACTCAAGAGTGGTCCGGGTGCTCTGCAGGTACAAAAAGACAGGATTGGTGCGGCCTTGTTATTTGCAATACCCGCAAACTTACTTCTCTCATTATTTCTTGGCGGACTCTACATCATTAGTATCCGCAACCCACTTATGCGAATTGCAGAGAACGCGCGGTTTTTGTCTAGAAGACATCAGCTGTTGCCTCCTCTCCAAGGGCAGGATGAATTGAGCACCTTAGATCACCTGCTGCACCGTGTTGACGAATCGATCGATCATGCGCTGCAGGTAGAAAAGTCTATGCTGGCAAACACTGTCAATATGATTTGTTCAATAAGTGACGATTGGATCATCACGAATATCAATCCCTATGGTCAGAAGTTTTTAGGAATTGAACAGGAGACTTTGATCGGCAAGATAATTTTTGATTTCATTTTCAATGAAGACTGCGCCTGCGCTCATCGCGAGATGGGAAATGCGCGGGAAACTTCTCAAATAGCCGAGTTTGGGTTGCGCATGACGAAATCAAACGGCACGATTATTGACACCTGGTGGTCGGTCTTCTGGTCAGCAAACCAGCATTCCTTCTTTTGCGTTGTCAGAGATATCTCAGAACAATCTAAACTTGAACGACTAAAGCAAGAATTTGTCACCATGATCAGTGACGACCTGCGCAACCCGCTTTTGGCAATGCACGCCTCAATGTCTTTAATACTGGATGATAGTGAAGAACCCCTGAGCCAGCTCGTGCGAAAGGACATTGAAAGAGCACAAGCCAACACTACACGACTCATGCGGCTGGTCGGCGATCTACTGGATTTGCAGCAGCTTCAGTCAGGAAAAATCAAGTTTGAGTTTGAAGGATTGCAACTCGAGAACCTCATTGATGAAGTAGTTGAGATGGTCGAATCCGTGGCTGCCGAGAATAGTGTGACAATCAAAGTCCCTGATGGGCACTGGGCCATCCAGGGCGACAGACAAAGACTGATGCAGACTCTCCTTAATCTGCTCACAAACGCCATCAAATACTCACCCAGTAACTCAACCATCATCATTAACGTAAAGCAGACAGACAACTATTTAGAAGTCTCGGTAAGCGATGAAGGGCAAGGAGTACCTGCAGAATTTAGAGCAAAGATTTTTGAGATTTTTCAGCAAGCGCCTGGAGCGGAAGGGATTTCCGGCTCAGGTCTGGGATTGGCTATCTGCAAACTCGTTATAGGCGCGCATCAAGGGCAGATCGGAGTTCGCGATACAGAGACCGGAAACGGAAGCACATTCTGGTTTTCGCTGCCGAATACAGCCAGTATATGAGTTATGAACTCCTGATTGTCCTCTGTTAAGGACGCCAGTAAATCCCTGAATCACGTGCGAGCAATTTTGCGCAAATCAGCTCACGGCGCAGAGTAGCGAAGTCCGGGTGATGTTTACCGATGACCGCGTTGACTTCCTTTTCGGTGTAGCGCTTACCGGCGTGAAAACGCTCCACCAACCAGCGCAAAATCACTTCGCGCTTTTTGCGGCTGGCAGGAATTTCCTTCAAACGTTGACCCTCGAAAAAGTCACCGAGGATTTTGCGCTCCCACGCATCAGCGACCACATCTTCCGTGAAAGTCTCCATCGTATCGAGCGCCAGCACTCGCTTAGCGAGTGCCCGCATCTCGGACATGACCAGATGATAAATGTGCGTCGTCCCTTCAGAACGCATATCGACCAGCCCGACTTCTTTCAGTTTTGCCAGGTGATGCGAAACAGTCGGCGCCTTCAACTCGAGCAAAGTTGCGAGTTCTTCCACACTGCGTTCGTTCGACGCAAGCGCACCAACAATCTTCAGGCGACTTTCGTCGGAGAGCGCCTTAAAGAAGGAGAGTATTCTTGAGAATTCAACACTAGCCATGATTGCACGTATTTCGATCCTTATCTATATTGATATATGTCTAATTAAATGTATATCAAAATAATAACGGAAAAGCAACAA
>JAYRNY010000954.1:0-5175 GCA_041911975.1 bacterium
CTTCCGTCATTGCAGCTGATGCCGAGCGAATGAATCGCAATCGGAAATCGCGGGTGTTAACCTTATCCAGATGCACTTGTTCAAGGACGGCGCGATGAATAGTCGGAGAAGCCGAATACCAGGTCGGGTGAAACTCAGCAAGACAAGCAATGAGCTTTTCCGGAGTGAAGCCTGACATCGCTACGAAACTTCCACCCGACGCAATCGTAGAGAACAGTGTGCTCAGCCCATGAATGTGATGGAGCGGCATCGCAAATTGGCATCGATCATTGTTCGTCAATTGAAGAGACTCAGCAATGCTCTGCGCGGAACTGGTGATGTTTCTGTGGGTGAGCGGCACCAGCTTCGGGCTGGAGGAAGTACCGGACGTGAAAAGCAGTAGAGAAACATCGTCGGGATCTAGTGGTGTTTCTGATTCATCATCTCTCGGTTCGTCTATCGATAAATTCGATGGTGTCACCGTTTCTTCCCAGTCCAGAATTTTCAGTCCCATCGATGCTGCGACAACGCGGATAGGGGAAGTATCTAATTTATCGATGAGTACGGCTTGAGCACCAAGTTGCGTGAGTAGGACCTCAAACTCGTAAGCAGAGTAATCAGGATTCAAAGGTGCACAAATAGCACCGCTCATTGTTGAAAGGCAAGCGACTGCACCCGGTGGTCCATCAGGCAGCACCACTGCTACTCGATCGTTCTTAGCGATGCCCATACGCCGGAGATACCTTACTGTCGACATAACCCGCGCGGACAGCATCTGATACGTCAGGGGTAAACACCCTGTCGACAAAATCGCCGCGCGGTCCGGCATTTTCTGGGCGTGATCAATTAGAAAATCAAGGATGCTTTTCATAAACAGCGTTATTTAAGAAAAAAGAGTATGAAGGCCAAAAGAAGCTTCTGTAATTGGTAATCTTTCACCTACGTAAGCGCCAGCCTGTCAAGCCCGGCGGGGACTTGGCATGCCGGTTGTCAGCAGCATTGGATAAATTTCTAAGCGTCTTTCAATAATTTGCTCAAGTCGCCATAGAAAAATTACAAGAACCCTCTTGGCTACTATTATCGCCGCGGCTTCTTCTGCAGGAGAAACTCATGGAGCGTTCTTCCTCCTTGTGGCTTTACAAGACCACCCGGGCCGAAGATCCAGATCGCCAAAAACACAAGAATCCCCCCGACACCAATCAACAGAAATGCGACTTGTAGAAAGAACTGACTCAACCCGCCACGGTTGATCCGGTTCTTAAGCGTTTCAGCATGTTCCTTCGATTCACCATTCTTACCCAAAGTTTTTTCAGCTTCTGAAAGTTCTTGCAAAGTCATACTGACTAGTAATTCACTCTTACTCTTTTTTGCAGTGTCCAAACACTTCTCGAGTTGCCTTTCCTCTTCCACGTATTGCCTGGATTGCTTAAAGTTCAGAGCTTGCGAATATTCCTTAGTCCAACTTGTGGCTAACGCAGCTTCTTCCCAGCGCTGTTTAGTAAAAGTGGACAACCCAATCACCAAAATTGCCACTATTCCAAGAACTAGAGCAACAGCAAAAACCGTTGCATTTCTTTCTGATTTCGCCCGGCGAGCATGCAAAAGTGGAGCACCATCCTGCACTGCCTTCAAGTCCGCCACTAGCTCTGCAACACTTTGATAGCGCAAGGCAGGGTCTTTCTGGAGGCATCGCTCGACAATCGCCTGCATGTTTTTGCTGCAGTAGGAGAGAGGAGGTGCTTCGTCATTTACGTGAGAAAACAAAATTTTGATCACGCTTTCGTCGTAAAACGGCACACCGCCGCTAAGCATTTCGAAGAGTATGCAACCTAGCGCGTAAATATCTGATCTTTGATCGACCTTATTGCCGAGGCATTGCTCTGGACTCATGTACTTTGGAGTTCCAAAGACCTCACCGGTCTGAGTCAAGTTGGGACCGGATTCGTCCTCACGAATCAGTTTTGCAATACCAAAATCCACGATTTTGATTGCCTCAGCTCCTGCATGATCTTTAGTGAGAAGAATGTTCGCAGGCTTTATATCACGGTGGATAACCCTGCTCGCGTGCGCGCTCTCCAATCCGGCACAAACGCCCAAAATAATTTCAATCGCTCTCTTTTCTGAGAGTGATTTCTCTTGCGCAAGCAGGTCACCAAGGCTGGTGCCCTCAACATAATCCATTACGAGATAGGGAACACCATCCTCGACACCATACTCTCTGGTGGCACAGATATTGGAGTGCAGCAACCCTGATGCCGCTTTCGCTTCTTCTCGAAAACGGGCAATTGCCTTGCCATCGAACTGACGCCCAACAGAAAGAAACTTTATCGCGACGTCTTTCTGGAGATGCTGATGTCTTGCCTTATACACCGTGCTCATTCCACCGTGTCCGATTGGCGAGACAATTTCGTAGTGCCCGCCAATGATCTTTCCGATAATCCGATCTGGATTCGCAAGATCAGAAGTCAAAACGTCGGAGGCTAGTGTATGGGAGTTCGTATTACCAGTTTGGCTGTTGTCGACTCGCCCTGGCACCACAACTGTGTGATCAGACGTTTGCGAACCACTTTCAACAAGCTCGACTTTTTTTGCCGTTTTTAAGTCTTCCTGGTCCACAATGCACCTAAAACGCTGTCGTGAACTTAAAGTACCGGACTCACTAGGAAACCTCTAGCCCGATTATACCCTTACATCCGTCAGTTTGAATGAAATCAGGAGGCAGCAAGCCTCATCTCGCTGACTTGTTCTCTTTGATCTCTTTGACGCCAAGCTGCAGCAAATGACCGAGCTGCTTCATTCCAATACCGAGTTCGGTGCATGCGTCGCCCAGCTTCTCGCGATCGACAGAAGAACCGATCAAGGTCATGCCGGAGAAAACCTGCTCTATGCCCTCCGCCAACTTAGGAAAGTCCGTGGACTCCATTGAGACTTTTACTTTGGTAGCGGCACGCATCAAAACTTCTGTAATTTGATCCACATCCTTCTGCCCATTGGCATCAAGATCAAGCTGTTTTAGCTTGTCGAGCTTTTCCATCAAGTAATCGCGAGCCGAGTCGACGGCAACATTTGTAATTTTGGTTTTCAGCGACATTGCATTAGTTCCCTTCGGTGGTAGTCATCCGGAGTAGTTTATACTGGAAAAGCTAAGCAAATACTGTCGCTCAAATGTCCGAAGACAAAACACTGGTGAACACCGCCCGTCTGTGCCCGATGTGCAAAAGCATGTTCGGGTCGGACATGTCCGTATGCCCAAGTGATGGGACATTACTCATGCCTGTCAAGGTGGACGCTTTAATTGGCACCCTCTTTGCTGACAAATATCGAATCACTGAAGAGATTGGGCGCGGCGGCATGAGTATTGTCTACAAAGGCTTCCATGAGATGATGCGCCGCCAAGTGGCAATTAAGATCATGCAGCACGAACTGTCCGCGGATCCTGTAAGCGTGCGCCGGTTCCAGCAGGAGGCCGAAGCTGCCAGCCGCCTGACGCACCCGCATGTAATCACCGTCTTCGATTTCGGAGTCACTGAAAACTGCCAACCGTATCTCATCCTCGACATGGTATCGGGTACGGATTTTGCCGAAGTCATCAAACAGTGCGGGCACATTTCGCCTGAGCGTGCCATCAAAATCTTCATTCAAATTTGCGATGCGCTCGATCACGCCCATCAACGCGGTGTGGTTCACCGCGATTTGAAACCCAGCAATATTATGTTGCTTGATTCCGAATCCCAGCTGGACTATGTAAAAGTGCTGGACTTCGGTATTGCCAAACTGCTCACGAAAAGTGATGACGATACCGGCAATCTGACGACATCAGGAGAAGTATTCGGCAGTCCGCTCTACATGAGTCCTGAGCAGTGCCAAGGTGCCGCTTCAGATCAACGAACTGACATTTATGCAGTCGGTGTCATGCTGTACGAAGCGCTTTGTGGAAAACCTCCCCTGCGCGGTCAAGGTTATCTGGAGACAATGCAAATGCAAATCTCCACTCCGCCCCGTCCATTTAAAACCGCCAACCCGGACATTAAGGTACCGGCAGTTCTGGAGACAATTGTCTTCAAAGCGATTGAGAAAAAACCGGAACAACGATATCAGTCGATGAAAGAGTTGAGCGCCGCATTGCATGATGCTGCACGTTCGCTCGGATTTGAAGAGTCAATAAGTGCCGGCAATCCAACACCTGCCGCTCACACAAAACCCAATCCTGTACTTATTGCGGCAATTGCTGCAATTGTCGGAGCGCTTGGTTGGCTGTCGTTTTACTTTCTGGGACCGACAAATCCATCCGCACAAACCGCACCGAGCGAAACAGCGAAAGGCACGATCTTCTATTACGCGCCTGATGCGAAACCAGGTTATCTTATCTTGCACAGCGATGAAGATTCAGTGAAAATCTTTACGGGGACTAAGAAACTCGAAAAACTCCACAAGCCACCGGGCATGGTGCACAATGGCGATGTTTGGCAAATCGCATTTCACAGGAAAGACAATAAAGCGATATTGGATGAAGAAGGCACCGTTTTTACAAACGAGATTGATAAGGACATTCGCGCGGTTGATGATCTGATTCGCAGCCATTACGCAAACATCGAAGCCGGTAAATTCGATGACGCGATGCAGGATTTCAGCACTCAATTTGTCCAGAAGCTCAAGTCGAAAGAGGCTCTTCTCAAGTCGTGGAAAAATTGGAAAGGTGTACCAAATTGCGATAAAGCACCTTCCTCGGCAATCAAGTTTGTCACGCAAACCAACTTTGGCATTCAGGCACAAGTAGATGGCGAGCAGTTCGTTCAGGGTGAAAAGAACATATACGAGGTGGCCTTTACCAAGGAAAATGGGAAGTGGAAATTCCAGTCCTTAAGCCTTGAGCCTAAGAATGCGAGCGAGAAACAATAGAAGACTGCTATTACTGAATGCAGATCACCGAGAAGAATCAGTTATGCATTCTATGGCTCTGCAGGGTAATGTTGATCGGTCGATGATGGGCGCATGCGATGCGCCACTACGGTTCGCTGAACACATAACATTCTTGCCGCCCGGCTGGCAGTCAGCGCTTCCAAATAACTACAGCTTCTCGCCAGCCGGCAAATCGGTGGCGCTTTTTTCCAGCGTGGCGGCTTGCTTCAACACTTCTTGCGACTCCGGCTTTCTGTTTGTTTGATTCAAAAGATCCGCCCAGCCACGCATCAGCAA
>JAYRNY010000955.1:0-1693 GCA_041911975.1 bacterium
TGGCAAGGGATGCCCCTGTCCCATATGTATCGTTCAGGTTTAAGGTCGGCTGATCGCTGGAACTATCGACCTTGTCGAGATTCCCTTCGATATTTTCTTCTTTGTTCTCTTCGTTGTTCTGCGTCATTCGACGGTCTTGAGTGGTTCGAGAAAGAATAGGCTGCCCGGACAGTACCTTATATACTAGTCTTTCTTGAATCTTTCAAATTAAGCCTGATGCTTTGCCCAGTTGCGAAGATAGTGTTCTCGGAAATGGAGCTCAATGGCATGAAATTGGTAATCCAGCTCAGAGCTTCAGCGCTTCCGATGTGTCCCTGCGTACTTTTTGGCAGAGGTCCGCGTCATTGATAATAGATTGGCCGAATGATGGGATGATTTGGGTCAGTTTGCTTGACCAGCCGTTTTTGACTGAGTTGCTGAAGCATCGCTGCAGAAGTTCCAGCATAATCCAGACCGCTGTAGATGCACCCGGCGAGGCCCCGAGCATGGCTGCAATGGAGCGATCGGCGGAGATAACAAGTTCCGTTCCAAATTGCAGGACCCCACCATGCTGAGGATCTTTTTTCACGATTTGAACGCGTTGACCGGCCACCTGCAAGTGCCAATCATTTTCATTGGCGTTTGGGAAGAATTCCTGCAATGCTTCGAAACGCTCATGCTGAGATTCGAAGACCTGTCCGATCAAATACTTCTCGAGCGAAATGTTGTCTTTGCCGACAGCCAACATCGGAATCAGGTTCTCAGGATCGATGGATGTGAACAGATCCAGCAAAGAACCATGTTTCAAAAACTTGGTCGAAAAGCCTGCATAGGGTCCAAATAGAAGAGCAGTTTTTCCGCCAATGTGGCGTGTGTCCAAATGCGGCACGGACATAGGCGGTGAGCCGACGGCTGCTTGCCCGTATACTTTCGCGTTATGTCTAGCTACGATGTCTGGGTTGTCGCAGCGAAACCAGATGCCGCTCACAGGGAAGCCCGCGTATCCATCCGCCTCGGGAATTTGCGATTTCTGCAACAGAGGCAAAGAGCCGCCACCTGCACCGATGAAGACAAACTTTGCTTTGGCGTCGAAGTGTTCGCCGGTTTTGTCGTCGCGAATAGTTAAAATCCATGATGAGTCTTCTGCGCGATGAACGTTTTGAACTCGCGAAGAAAAATGTATATTGAATCCATCCTGACCGAGCAGCGAATTGAAAAGCAATTTCGTCAGCGCACCATAATCAACATCGGTGCCGGTCGTCATTCTGGTTGCGGCGACCTTTTCACCGGGAGCGCGCCCCTCCATCACCAGTGGTGCCCACTCAGCGATTTGTGTTTTATCAGTGGAAAACTCCATGCCGAAATAGCAATGGTGAGAGGACAGCGCTCGCCAACGTCTTTCCAGAAATGTCACGTTCTCTGTGCCGCGCACAAAGCTCATGTGCGGCACTGGATGCACGAATGAGCGCGGGTCTTTAATTGCGCCTTTTTTTACAAGATAAGTCCAAAATTGCCGTGAGAGATCGAATTCAGTGTTGATTTCCAACGCCTTCGAAATATCTATGGAGCCGTTCTCTTTTTTGGGCGTGTAATTCAATTCGCACAGTGCTGCATGCCCGGTGCCGGCATTATTCCATGCGCTCGAACTTTCTTCCGCTGCGGCCTCGAGCGTCTCGAATATGTGAATGTTGAGTTGCGGCTGCAATTCCTTTAA
>JAYRNY010000956.1:0-4463 GCA_041911975.1 bacterium
GCATATTCTCAAATGGAAAACTTACATTGGCGCCCAAATACCAACACATTGGCAACTTTTGCGACGGACTAGCCTCTTTCCGGGAATCTGAAAACGGCAAGGTGGGTTTCCTCAATCCAGAAGGCAGGGTAATTATCCCTGCGAGATTCGAATTCGCATTCGACTTTTCGGAAGGTTTAGCTGCTGTTGGATATCCACCTATTAAAGGCACCGATAAATCAAGTCTAGGATTTGTTGATAGAAAGGGCCAATTGATCATGACTCCAAAGTCCGGTGGAAATCCAGCATTTAGTGCAAGGTACAGTCCATCCGAAATACAATTCCATGAGGGAGTTTGCCTGATTCCATATCTTTCAAATCCTAAAGATCGTTTCAAAATCAACAGATTTATTTTCATAAATAGGGCTGGCCAGCGGCTGAACAATGTTGAAATACTAGAAGGTTCTGCCTTTATAGTTGGACGAGCATTAATTCGTTACTATCCAAAATCTCGGTCTTGTCTATCAGGAATTAAAGCAATTTGACCGAGCAATTGCTGAACATCAATTGGCATACAACCTTTATCGCAAGTTGCTTGGTGATAGTAATAAAGACACTGCATACTGCCAGGTGAATTTGGCGGAGGCCTATATCGGGCTGAAAGATTATGCTAAGGCTGAACCGCTGCTCAACAGCGCCAAAGCTACATTAGAAAAGACAGAAGGTTCATCTAGCGTCGCAATGGCCAGCCTTCTTGATAATATTGGAACGCTCTACAGCCGGACTGATTGACTTCCTGCGGCAGAGGAGATGCAAAGGCGGGCCTTCGTTTTAGTCGAAAAGTATCATGGGCATTTCAGTGCTGATGCCGCAATTAGCCTCAACAATCTGGCAACCACCTATAGTATGGAGAACAAGAACGACGAGGCAAAACGAACTGCTGTAGAAGCTTGCGCTATTGCCACCAAGGTTCTTGGTGCTAATCATCCGATGACCAAGCGCTGTCTCAAAAACCTTGACGGAATTCTTGGCAAAGATCTAAAGCAAGCTGAGGTTCCGCCGGTGTCTAGCCAAGAGCCACAGGAACAGAAGCCTTAATCAAAAGCGTGCAAAGAGCGTCTCGCCAATCTCACCGCTTTTGTTGGTGCTGTAGCTGAAAGAGATGCAGCGCAGCGGGAAGTAGTTACGGCTAAGCTTTCAGCGTAGGGGCTGTTTAGACCTGGGAAAGGCGCCTTCCCTGGCATATCTGATTTGATAGATGGTCATTTTCAGTCAAGCTTATAGCTCTTTGATCTCAGGCGGTTTTGAACTCAGCAGCTATGGCGCGCATGCTCTTAATCACCCGGCGCGGATTAGCGGTCAGGGGCACAAATCCGTATCTTGCATAGAATGGCAGTGGATCGAGGGCGCCATAAAGTTGTTCTTCAGGCGTTGGCATTTCTGCGTCAATTACAAGCAGAGCGCTGCCTACATCTTTGGAGTTTTTCAAGCAACGAATTTGGGCATCAGCAAGGAGTAGCTCTCCCAGCCTAGGTTTCGCACCGGATTCTTCCTGCAGTCTCCTGCTGTAGTCTTTATCAACCCCTAAACGCCCCAGTAAGATGGCGCTCGTTTCGCTATAGCGCGGAAACCGTTGCAGCAAGCACACCCCTTGAAACAGAGGATGGGATGATGCAGTATTGAAGGCGGTTTTCGGGCGCGTAGGAGAGAAGTCTTAGCCTTGCTGCTTACTTTGTCTAAGTGCCAGCCATCGGTCCGGAAGGAAGTCGTCCAGGTCACGCATATTGGCATTTGGGAAGCGAGTGAGGACATCCTTGAAATACTCGAAGGCGTTGATTTTGAGTCGCTCACAGGTTTGCACGAGGCTCATGAGAATCGCGGAAGTATGGCCGCCCTCCAGAGAGCCAGCAAACAGCCAGTTCGCTCGGCCAAGAACAACTGGCTTAATCGAACGCTCGCAGGCATTGTTGGAGATATCGACGTAGCCAGTGTCGGCGTAGAGACAGAGTGCATCCCAGCGCTTGAGGGTGTAGGTGATAGCATCGGAGAGCTTAGATTTAGGCGGTTCTTTATTGACGTTTTCATCGAGCCAGAGTTTGAGAAGAGCAAGTTTTGGTTTGGCCAGTCGCTGTCGCATATCTTTGCGCTGTTCTTCGGTAAGCTCCTTCGCGACGCGCTCAATGTCAAAGAGACTTTTGATTACTCCCATGGGGAATTCGACAGAGACCTTGTCGTCAAGCCAAGCAT
Source organism: bacterium (assembly GCA_041911975.1). Taxonomy (GTDB): domain Bacteria; phylum Cyanobacteriota; class Vampirovibrionia; order Obscuribacterales; family Obscuribacteraceae; genus QKMZ01. The sequence continues at coordinate 2,227 of JAYRNY010000956.1, forward strand.
CTTCAAAGCGGCAGTGAACATGCGCCCAGCAGTTGGCGGAAGTAGCACCTGCTTCGATTATGCCATTGAATTTGTTGGTGCCGTCCGAGAGAAGAACCCCCTGAAAGCCCTTGAGAATTTTCTCGGGATACATGGCGTGTTCTGTTTCAGAGAAATCGTATACCACATACGGATTGGAATCGTCACCGAGCATGGACCAGATTATGCCTCGATGAGTCTTGCCGAGACCTTTCTTGATGACAGGCATTGTTGTGGAATCAGCCAGTATCAGTCGACTTTGCGGGATGAGTACTTTCATTCTCTCAACGATGGGTTTCAAAAGATCTGCACATGCCTTGAGCCAGCGACACATGGAGGCCCGGTTGATGGGCAGACCGAGAGCCTTGAAGACTTTCTCCTGGCGGTAGAGAGGCAGGTGGAGGAGGAGTTTGTCGGTAATGATCTTTGCAAGCAGCCCTGGACCAGCTTTTCCTTTGTCGATTGGTTGGTATGGCTTGTCCGCCGTGAGGACATGCTTGCCGCAATTCTTGCAACTGTACTTGTAGACGATGTGGCGGACCTCTTCAAAGACAGGCTTCACGAAATCGGTTTGAGTGGCGATATCAAAGCCAAAGACAGTTCTCTCGTTGCCGCAGCAGGGGCATGCGAGCTGGGCTGGGTCACTGATGGTATGCTTCTCGTCGCGATGCTCAACGGTGCGCTTGGGGGCAGAAGATCGACCGCCGCCCTTGTTGTCGGTTTCGACGATATTGAGATTTCGTTTTTCAGCCTCAAGCTCCACTTCTGTTTGAGAGTGAATAGCTTTGCCGGTGCCGGTAAGGAGGGAGGAATTTACCTTGGCGGACTTCTTCCCGAATGCAGCACGTTTACGCCTACTGAGCTGTTTCTCAAGTGCAGCGATGCGGGCGAAAAGCTCTCGAATGAGACTGTGGCAATCAGAGACATTGTCAGGCAGTTTGTTAGGTTTAGCAGAAGCGCGGTCAGGGGGCTTTTCGGTCATTTTTTTGTTCTCTGTTTTCGAGTCACTATACTATACAGTATGCACCAGTAGTGATACCACAAGTAAACCGGTGAGATTTCTGTTATTAGTAATGAGAGGTGAGGCGAGAGTCCTATATTCTAGATTATGTTTCATCGAGACTGCCCATTTGTAGGGTTTTTCGGCACTTGCGGTTCTGATAATTGTCTTTTGGGGTAGCCTGGAGCTGGGATTTCGGTTAAACCAGAGAGGGCATCTTGAATCGTTTCTGGCGACGGACATGACGCAGATCGATGCCATCCAGAATCATCATGAGGGTCGGGTGATCAATCTCGATACTATTGCCCACGACGTGCGGCGGGAACTTGAAGGTGCCCTTGGACAGAAGCTTATACCAAAGCACGAAGCCATCGCCGTCCCATGCAAGGATCTTAAGCCTGTCACCTCGGCGATTGCGGAAGACGAAGAGGTTGCCAGACAAGGGGTTTTCTTGCATGAAGGAGCGCACCTGGCCGGATAGTCCGCAGAAACCCATTCTCATATCAGTGGGCTTGCTACAGAAATAGATTTTCAGATTACCGGTTGGAACAAGCATGGACTCACCGGAGAGCCTGCAGAACGGCGAAAAGGAGCGCGCTATTCAATGCAGCCGGAAGTTTAACCACGAGACCGTCCGGGGTGGAGATCTCGATTCTATCGGTTTCCAGGTGTGACTCTAGTCGCCGAACGTGGTCAGAGCACTTTGCCTCAACAAACTCAATCGGCGGTGTCTTTCCTTTCGGCATATTTGCTGTATTTGCCAACCGACTCTTCCTTTTCGATCTCTTTAGTTGCGCAGGTTGTTCTGCGTCCCGCCCCCTAATCACGGACACCCAGCCGCAAAGCGTGTTGAGCTTTAAACCTTGCTCTCGGCAGAACTGAGCCTTACTTAGTCCGCTTGCCTGCCAGCTTGAAATTACCTCTCGCCAATACTTCTCTTTCTCGAGATCTCTTTTACCATTCGACACTATGCTGACCGCCTCTAATTTCTCTGTCTCTAGTCTAAGCACAGAGTCATCTCACTGGGTGGGCGTAGTTTCTGCAACGCTCTCTTTCAGACGGACTATACCTTGTGCACGGCGTCACAGGCGCGGCCAACGCCCCAGCTAACTGGAACTCTGTTTTTGCCGAACTGGTTATAGACACGGAAATTGACCTCACGCTTGAACAGCCCCTTCCTTGGTCTCGATTTTCTACGAACAGCTCGCGCTTCCAAACA
>JAYRNY010000957.1:0-1606 GCA_041911975.1 bacterium
CTTTCGATTTTTCTGATGCTACTTATAAATGGTGCTCGGAGTGTGGCGGCAATATTTGACGTAAGCCGCTCAAATAATGCGGAGTACGGGTAGATTATCTGAAGCGGAGGCTATGGAGGCGGACGCTGCCGATATCGAACAGAAAGGCGCGGAGCAAGAGCGGGTGCGCAAGGAAAGAAACAAAAGGGACTAGCAGATAAAAACCGGCAATGAGCAAGACAAATGACAATGAGTCAGACGTTCGAGTCGGCGAGGAGCCGACAATAACTTTGCCAGCCGAAGAGCAGGCGGCAAAGACGAGAGCACGCAAGGAGCCGACTTTCGATCATTTGTGCGGGACGATCATTGCAGAGCGCATTAAGATCTCTGAGCTGATCGGCAGCGGCGGGATGAGTTCGGTTTATAAAGGCTTTGATTCCCAATTAAAGCGTTCGGTGGCTGTTAAAGTTTTGCTTCCAGAATTGGCGGCTAGCGATCGCAATATTCTGCGATTTAAGCAAGAGGCGCGCGCAGCCGCGAGGCTCGATCATCCGAACATTGTAAAAGTGCTCGAATTCGATGTTACTCAGGGCGGCCTGGCATATCTGGTGATGGATTATGTCGACGGTCGCTCATTATCGGATGTTCTGAGAGAGCAGAGAATGCTGGACATTCAGTCCTCGGTCGATATTACCCTGGAAGCGTGCAAGGCGCTTAAACATGCACATTCGCATCAGGTCGTTCACAGAGATTTGAAACCAAGCAACATGATGCTTTCCGAAGATGAATATTCGAAGCGCACTCTCAAGCTTGTCGACTTTGGCATCGCCAAAATTCTTTCGCAGGAAGTGGAGACCAGTCAAAATCTCACGCAGACCGGTGAGGTTTTCGGAAGTCCTCTGTATATGAGCCCTGAGCAGGGCATCGGCAACCGGGCCGATCATCGTACAGACATTTATTCGCTTGGCTGTGTAATCTACGAATGCTTGACCGGTCTGCCGCCTTTTTGTGGGGAGACGGCGTTGCAAACGCTGATGATGCATCAAAGCAGCCCTGTTCTATCTCTAAAGGAAGCGACTATTGGTCTTGATTTTCCGGAGGAATTGGAGCGCATCGTTCAAAAGATGTTGGCAAAAAGGCCGCAGGATAGATATCAAACTGTAGATGACCTTCTAACTGACCTGGGAGATTTCCTGAACGGCAGTATCGATCTTTCAAAGTTCATTCACATTCATACATTTGAAGGACCTCAGCAAGGTCGCCAGGATCTTTCCGAGTTTTTCAGGCTGGCAAATCAGTCTAATTTGCAGCGCATTGAAATGAAGCAGCTTGCCAGTCAGGAGAAATCAAAGCCGCAATTCGAAAGCTGGATTTTTACTTCTACGGTTATCGTAGGTTGTATCTTTTGCGTACTTTTCTTCATCGTCGTCGTGCCGCGGAGTTTTCCTCACCTGGATGAAAAGAAAGAGCCAGTGCAGACGCAGGGCAACGAGGAGTTTCAGCATCGTTTTTCAGACATTCACAGCGACATGGCAAGGGCGAAAGCGCGCTCGGAAGAGCGAGAATTTAGAGAGCGACTGATGAGCGTTGATTCTGCCGATTTTAAGGGAATGCAGCGGCCCAGCAA
>JAYRNY010000958.1:0-4373 GCA_041911975.1 bacterium
CTGGTGGTGGCGGAATGGGTGGGCGCTCTGGCAAAGCCGGCGGATAATGAATGATGGGCAGAGAGTCCGGCGGCGCACCGATCGGACTGGCAGTGGGTTCAAGCGGCTGGGAAACCACGGGCTCTGGACTAGTGGGGCCCTTCCAGGCGGGAGTTTCCAGGATGGCGCGCGGCTGGTGGCTGGCCGGTGACGTTGTAGGAACCTGTCCAGCCGGGCAAGCTGCAGGTCTACCAATTGGTGCTGGCAAGAACGCCGGGGAAGTTGAATAAACTGGTGCAGATTGAGGCACGATAGCGCCAGGCGCTGACTGCTGAGTTGGGGTTTGCACGGACTGGTCTGCTGCGTTTTTCTTATGCCAGAACGGAAATGCGTTTGCTGGATAACACGCGCTGGCGGTTATTGAAAGTAAGCTGCAAGCGGCAGGCAACAGTTTAGTTAACTTCACTCTCATTTGCTTCTAGAAAACAGGCAGCCTCTACATGATTTTGTGTCATTCTACTATCTTGCGTTAGCGTTGGAATTTCTAAAAAACACCCGCCTGAATGAAAGAACTTGATTTTGCCCATGGTCGCCTGTCGTTCGACTTCACGACCTTCGAGATGAATCCGTGCCTTCCGGATAAGTTAGAGCCGCGCATTCAATATTACGTGCTCGATAAAAACGGGCTGTCGCCCAGACCGTTTGTCGACTTTAATGACGTTTGCGCGCAGCGAGGCGAGCATGGCATATGCTGGCTGCATTTGACCGGCACGCTTGGCGAAGAGTTTTGGAAGCACCTGGCACAGTTCATGGACCTGTCCGATGAACAGTTGAAGCTACTGCGCGCTCCTCACTATCGCTCATTTTTCGACGAGTTTCACAATGGAGTCTTCTGGACCATGCACAGACCATCCGTCGGCGAGGTAGTTGAGGCGATTGAAGTGGTCAACTTCTTTATGACAGACCGGGTGATTGTGACTAGACAATTCAGCCATGATTCCGCGTTTGCCATCACCCTGGATCGGCTGATGGCCAGGGGTGATGTGCTGGCTGGCTACACGGTGGACCGCTTGGCGGCACATTTGATTGAAGACGTAATTCAGACTTTCGTGGAAGTATTGAAAATAGGCGGTACCCGGTTGGAGAGCATCCAGAGCCGCATCATCAAGCATCCCGGCAAGGAGGAATTGCTGCTAATCAATCGCGCTCAGCAAGTTATCTGGATCTTTTTAAACACCGTATGGCCGATCGAAACTGTCGTTCTGGCGCTCTCCCGTTGCCGCTGCACATCGATTACCGAGAAAGGGCGCCAGGAATTCGGCTATTGCCACGATGAGGCGGCGTCCGTCGTGCGCATGTTCGAGACCTATCGCTCGATGTCGTACAACCTGATGGATGTCTATGTTTCGGGTCTGGGGCTCAGGACCAATGAAACGACCATGATTTTGACGGTAATCGCCACTCTATTTCTGCCTCCGACGCTTATTGCCGGCATTTACGGCATGAACTTCCAAATCCCTGAAGTGCAGCTGTCTTTCGGGTATTACATTTGCCTCGGGCTAATGATAGCAGTCTCGGGAGGATTGCTCGTATGGCTTAAAGCACGGGGCTTCCTGGACTTCAGGTAAAATCCGGGAGCGCCGGCTTCCAGCCGGTTTTTGTTTCGGCGTGTCGGCGGCTCGCCGACACCGGGCGGCATGTAAGCCGCCCCTACACCGGAGTTTGTAGGGGCGATGCCATGCATCGCCCGGTATTAGAGCACCCCGTCTGTAGTTTCAAAATCTAATCTGGAATTCGGGAACATTTGTCCGAAAGCCGGCGTCTGTTCCAAATTACTGCCAAGCCTGTTATTGAGTCCGCCAGGACTCCTGCCGAAACTAAGACTCGAACCAGCCAGTCAACGTGCCTCAACGTGCTTGAGTGTTACGGTTTTACTTTTGTTATGGGCGCTTCGGTGCCATAATGACAACATAGCGCCTTGGAAATCTTAGATAAAACGGTCATGCCTACTCGGCCCTTATTAGCTTTTTCGCTTTCACCCGGCTTTCTTGCTGCTGTAGTTGTTGTCATTCAGGCGCTGCCAGTGTCGGCAGCCATCTACACGCCGATGGAAGAAGGTGTTCGCCAATTCAATGCTCGCCGCTATTCGATGGCGCTTGGTCCTCTCGAGCGTGCCGTATCTAAGGCCCCGAACAATGCCATGGGCAGGTATTATTTGGCCGGCTGTTACGTGCATCTGAACCGACATGAGGAAGCGCAAAGAGAGTACGACATGGCTTATCGGCTCGATCCTTTTGGACCGGTTTCCGGTTATTGCCGCCGCGCTCTGCTCGGCTATGGCATGGCTGTTCCAGCTGACACCGAGCTTGCTGCTCTGGGTAAGCCGGTTGCAGCGCGACCAATAAGAGCGGTGGCCTCAGGATTGATACAACACAATTCCCAGCAAGCTCTCGACAGGGCTGTGGATACAATCAGGCGTCAAGCGGACTTTGAAAAGGGTCGCCATAAGCAAGCAGCGGATACATTTGCCAATAATGCGATAAAGACAGGTGAAGGAACGGCGAGAAAGATTCTCGACGATGCAGATGCCGAGTGCAAATCAATTATGGAAGCTCCACTGCTAGTCACCGGCATAGGAAATGGAAAGTGGTCTCCCCACCCAATGTACATTGAGGAAGCCAGACGTTTGGAAATACAGAGGCGCGAGTCTCTGTGTGCAGAGATTCGCAAAAAGGCTGAAAATGACGCGAATCGTATCAGAACCGAAGCGCAAGACCGCTCTCAAAAATTCAAGCAGTTCAGCTCTGATAGACAAGCCGCCCTGGATGAAGTCGCAGACAGCCTTGAAAGTCAGCTCACGGCTAGCCGTCTCAAAGACCGTGTGAAGCTGCGCGCTGAAGGGACCGGTCTTTACATAAGGAACTTTGGCGTCGTGCCGAGCCCATCTCCGGAAGTTCACAACTCCGTTGCTCGTATTCACCCGCACGAAAATCCGCAGCAGCCGGACGAGCCTGAGACTGAGCCGACCGGTGAGAAAGCGGGTGAGCCCGACAAACTGCCGGTCGTGCAAAAAGCGGTTGATAGTGGAAAACTGCTTGATGATGCGCAACCTCCGCGCAAGCCTGAGCGCGAGGTGAGTGGAAAAGTGTTGGAAAAGAAGTAACAGCTAAGGTAGACAACCATGGCTAAAAAAGACAAAACCGAAAAGCCTTCTGGGGCGCATGGTGCGCACCCGTCAAGGGACAGTCGGCTTGGCGGCAAAGATGAACGTGTAGAGATTGTCATCGAGAAAGGTGAAACTTTCTGGCATTTGAGCGAAGCGAAGTATGAAGGGCGCCATCCGATTGCTGCAATCTTTCAAGCCAATGATTTGAAACCCTCTGTCGTCTATGAAAATGGGCTGCGCAGGCTGATGGATCCGGTTTATTTTGCCGGCAGTTCGTATGTCCTTCCTGCCTGGAGTGAAGTGGAAGAACTGGAAAAACAGTTTTACAAATTGATGGATGAGCTTCATCCTCAATTGGAAGAGTCCGCAGACAAAAACGAGATTTCCGGTGATAATGCTGATGAAAAGCTGCGTTCGTTTGTAACGATCAACTGGGATCAAACACTATATGCGGTGGCGCAGAAAAAATATGGCAGCGACATTCCGCTGGAAGCGATCTACGAAATAAATGAAATGACGCCGGTTGTAACCAGTGGTCCTGGCGGCAAGGTTCTTAAGGAGCCAATCTATCCTGGTGGAAAAACGTACTGGTTGCCCGCGCGCAAAGAAGTGAGTGCTCTTACCGAAAAATACAGAGAGCGCGTAAAGAGGCTAATGTAATGTCTACGCCACACGTCGGCCCTAAAATAGGGAAGATGTTTCGGCTGAATACTTGCGATTCAATAATATGCCACTGTTCATGGTGGCGATAACGGTTTTTGCCTGGAGGAAAAATCTTTCTTTCGGGGGCTTGCCAAATCTTCGTCTTTACCCTTTGTTGACACGGCTATGCCCGTTCACTATGATGCGTTTAGTCTCAGTCTTGGACAGAAATTCAAAAAGTTTTGTCCTACAGAATTGAGTATTCGGGGTTCCCACTCGAGATGGCCACGTATACCTATGAGCCTGGGGCGCAAGTCCATACAAACAGGAAGTAGGAAACGGTAAACCGTTTAGGAGGTTCCCCACCTGGAACATTCCGGGTCAAAACTCATTCTTGTTCGGGGCTGGGACCATCTATTATTCCGGGACTTCAACAGGGAAGCTCGGCTGAACAGAACAAAACGACAGTGAATCTCAAGTTGGACAGCAGACAGGAGACGATGCTTCTGGGCGAGCTGTTCGGAAACTCTATAAATGATTCTTGCGTGATTGCACTGGAGGGCCCGCTTGGTGCCGGCAAAACGAC
>JAYRNY010000959.1:0-6876 GCA_041911975.1 bacterium
AATGCGCGAACGTCTATCAGGCGGCGTGAATAGCCAGTATGCAAAAGCAAAGGCAACGGGATTGAGGTGCATTCTGTTGACCAGAACACCGTCACGAATCCACATTATTGCTGCGCCGGGCATTTAGATACCAGAAGGAACGAGACTGAACAAAGGACTCAGCAAGTTATTTTAATGCAATTTGATCATTGAAAACACCGCAGTCGGGCGTTCACATCCTCTTGTCGACTAAAAAGCCATAAGCAGCATGGCGCTGTCTTATGGCTTTGAAACTTGAATAGGTCCGAATTACGAGCCGGAGCGCTTTTTCTCCTGCTTGGCGGCCTTTTTCTCTTTTTGAGTTTTAGCCGGCTTCTTCTTCACTTCTTTCTTTTGCTTTTGCTCTTTTCCCATGATGCCTCTCCCGGAAGACGACTTCAACGTGAACAACTTCCACTATATTAATGCTTTCCGCGAACTTGTGCATCCCCTTTTCAGAAATTCTGCTGGGGTTTTGAATTGAGCGGCGTGTCGGCGGCTCGCCGACACTAGGCTAAAGGGAATTGACAATAAAAGCCCGAATTTATGGGTCGGATACTTTGATCAAAAGCTTGCCCATATTGCCGCCATCAAACAGGAGATTGAGCGATTCGGGTGCTTTGTCCAGACCCTCGATGATTGTTTCTCTGTGTTTGATCTTGCCGGCAACCATCCACATTATCAACTTCGTGGCAGCTTCCTGAAAACGTTGCACATAGTCGGTGATAATGAATCCTTCAATCTTGATGCGTTTCATCAAAGCCGGTGCAATGCTGATACGAGATTTGCTGTCGTTGGTATCGTTGTAACCGGAGATCAGCCCGCAAAGCACAAAGCGGCTGTGCAGATTCATTCGCTTGTAGACGGCTTCCATGATCTCGCCGCCCACATTTTCAAAATTGATATCGATACCGTCCGGCGTCGCCTCTTCCAACTGTTGTCTCCAATTGGGATTCTTATAATCAACTGCCGCGTCAAACTTCAGTTCGTCACGAAGCCAATTGCATTTCTCTTCACCACCGGCAATACCAACAACTCGCATGCCGGCGATCTTGCCCAACTGCCCAACGATGCTGCCGACTGCCCCGGCTGCAGCGGACACCACGAGAGTTTCGCCCTCTTTCGGCTGGCCGATTTCAAACAGCCCAAAGAAGGCAGTCAGCCCTGTCATGCCTGCTGCACCAGCCATGATTTCCAGTGTCAGCCCCGGAAGTTTTGGCAAGACCGTGAGCGGCCATGCGCCACGCCCATCAGACACTAAATATTCTTGCCAGCCCAGAACCCCGCTTACGAAGGAACCTTCTTTGAATTTCGAATTCTTCGACTGAACGACCTTTCCGATGCCCAGACCACGCATCACAGCACCGATCTCCACAGGCGGCAGGTACTGATCCATATCGCTCATCCAGATTCGATTGGTGGGATCAAGCGAGAGATATATGGTGCGGACAAGTATCTGGTCCTTTTCCAACTCCGGGATGTTTTCTTCGACAAAATCGAAATTGTCTTTAGTGACCCGACCGTTTGGTCTTGTTTTAAGGCGAAACTGTCGATTAGTCATTTGAATTGTGCTTGTCATGAACCTGTCCTTGTGTAATTCCGAAAATTGCCCAGAACAAGGATTTTATCGGCCATCCCCCATTAACTGCCTGTAGAAAACTAGACACAGGCGCCCAATTGCGCAATACAATCCCTCGGTCCCATTCGTAGCAAATCCTGAATCGCGGCGCCAGCCTGCTTCTAGAGCATGATGGGTGGGCCGAAAAACCGGGTACAACCTATTGGATATAATACTTTCACATAGTTAATAATCTCCCCGATTTCGAGCTAAACCTATGACCGACGCAAATACCTGTCCAATTTGTGGGAAATCCAAAGTCGCCGATCCGGCATCTCCTGGCGCGCACTGCCAGGGTCATGCTGAAGGAAACAGCATGAAGGCTGCCCTTGATGCCATCAAAACGCCCGGCAGTGGCGGCGCACCGGCATCTGCTTCCCCACAACCCGCAAAAGCTCCGCCTCCTTCGGTTCCAGCACCGAAGTCTTCCAGTAGCCAACAAAATATGAAGTCAGCACTCGACGCCATTCCCACGCCCGGCGCAGGCAAAAGCGCACCACCGGCACAGCCGGCACCAGGGGCAGCGAAGGCAGCCCCCGAGCCAAGTTTGGCCGATCAACTTAATGCTATTCCGACGCCAGGTGCCAAGCCTGCCGCATCCATAACAAGCGGCCAGCTTGACGCAATTCCGCCGCCCGGAAGCAAGGCTGCAACTCCAGCCCAGGCAGATGGAGGCAGTTTTTCCGATCAGCTCAACGCCATTCCCACACCCGGTATGGGACGCCCGGCCAGCGTCAGTACCAGTGGGTTGGACGCTATCCCGACTCCACGTCCAGGTGGTGCACCACCCCAGCCTCCTGGCGAGCAACCGCAGTGGATGAAGAACTACAATTCACATAAGGCGGCCATTACAGCATCTCACGCTTCCGGATTACCGGTTCAAGATCCCAACGCTAACTATCAGATGCAAAATCGTGACATGCCCTCCAACGCGAGCGGTGGCTATACGATGATCGCAGTACTGGTGGTAGTTATAGTCATTGCATTCTTCGGATTCGCCATGATGAACAAGACCGCACCAGTTAATCTGGATAGTGCAGGAACAACAACTGGAACGAGTTCGACCAGCACGACTACCTTACCTGGTACGCCGGTCACTCAGCCAGGACAACCAATCCCCGGAGCACCGCAACCGCTTCCCGGAAACCCGGTAATCAGCCAGCCGGTTGGAGCGGGCAATAATCCGCCTGCCACAGAACCAAGCGTGGTTATGCCTTAGCGCATTGGAACTCGAGCGGGTTTCGCCGGTCCGTCCATGCAAATTATTGAAAAGCGCTTAGCCGTCGCTATATACATGCTCTTTTGCGCTAGCGAATGCTATTCATCATCTTCATCAGTTTCCGGCTCGCGATAGCCACCTAGACCAACGCCGACGAGTTTGGTTTCGCCGTTTACTTTTTCGAGCTCAATTGGAGAGTATCCACCCAGCTCGACTATGTAATCGGAGAGATCGCGTGAGTGAGTTGTGATCCATACTTGCGACTTATGCGCTGCATTGACCAGCAGTCTAGCAAGCGGCTCGAATAAATCAGGATGTATGCTGGTTTCCGGTTCATTGATAACTAGCACAGAAGCAGGATCCAAACTGTAGAAGGCTGTAAGCAAGCAGAGATATTGCAGCGTGCCATCTGATAATTCGCGAGCTTCCAGAGGTCTGCGCAAATCAGGAAACTCCATAGAAAGCCTGAGCCCGGTCGATGACATGCCGATGCCAACGGAAGCTCCCGGAAACGCATCGTCCAGACTGTTAAGAAAACCATTCCTATCGCCCGACTCGAGAATTGTTTCAATTGCCGAAACGAAATCACTTCCATCATGCGACATGATCGAAGTAAAAACTGGAAACTGTGGTTTTCTCAATGGCGAATCACGATCTGTGCGAAAGTGGTGGTAAAAACGCCAGCTTAGAAATTCCTGACGCAAAAAAGATAGTTGCGGATACTTATGCGGTTCGCGCAACCCGGACAAAATGGATTCGTTGATGGGAACACGCATAGTGTAATCGGTCATCACACCTTTAACATCGCGCACCTTCACTTCAGCGCGACCTCGATGCATGATTTTCGACTTTGATTCTCCCTTCAGGAGGAAGAGTTCTTCTTTCTTTATCTCAATATCATCAGTGAACTTGCTGCCCTCGGGTAGCATGACGGGCGGAACTTTTGCAAATGCCAGCTCGTATTGAAGGTCTTTAAGTTTGACCGATAGCTGTACGTGTCTTTTGTCTCTGCCACCATAGTCTCCGGACCACATCGAAGACTCAACACCACCCTCTTCGGCAATGCTTCGTGCCAGGCGGCCTGATGCTGCGGTAGAAACAAGATAAATCGCACGATAGAGATTACTTTTGCCGGAACCATTTGGACCGACGATCACATTCAAACGATCCAACTTCAACCAGACGTTTCGAATTGAACGATAATTGTGAATCCAGAAATCAGTGAGTCCCAACTATGTACACCTCACTCATCATCGTCTTCTTCATCGACACTGTCATCTAATTCAGTGTCAGCACCAAGATGTCCGCGTCTCTTCTGCTCCTCTGTCATGGGCTTTCTAGTTCCCTTTATGCAAGTGGCTCCGTCCACCTTCTCCAGTTGAATAACCTTGGCTTTTTTCTTGCTGAGAGATGCTGCCAGATCGCGCGAATGAGTGGTGAGCAAAATCTGCGAATTTTTCGATGCAGAAATAATCAACTCAGACATTGGTTGAAACAGATCTGGGTGAATGCTTGTCTCTGGTTCATTCAGCACCATAAATGGTGCAGGACGAGGTGTGAGCAGTGCGGCAAGAATGCATAAGTACTGCAAAGTTCCATCAGAAAACTCGCGTGCGCTTATTGCTCTGTGAACTCCAGGCACACTCATTCGCAATTCAAGTGCTCCATCCACCTCATAGATGTTAAGACTGGAAGACGGAAATGCATTGCTAATTGCAGAATTGAACCTTTCTCCATCACCTACGGATCTGATAGTCGCAATTGTTGACGCGAGATCATCTCCGTCTTGACTGAGAATAGGAGTCAACGTCGCCAACTTTGGTTCTCTAATCGGCGAGTGTAAATCTGTCCGGAAATCATGATAAAAGCGCCATCTCAGAAATTCGCTTCTGAGCGTGCTCAATTCAGGAAACTTCTGCGGTTCTCTCAATTCTGAAAGAACAGATTCACTCGGCGCAAGCGCATCAGGATAATTCTGATCTCTCCCATCCATGTTTTTGGCAACAATGGACGAACGCTTTCTATTCAAAAGCGTAACCATTCTTCTGCCGGAATCTATCTCGACCGTTTCTTCCTTTATATCTGGATCGCGCATGAAGAACGCCAAGCCAACCCGTTCGCTCACCGGAATAATTCCGAATGCGAGGGTGTACTTCAATTCTTCATAGGTTACGGACAAACAGATTCTTGGCTTTTCATTCTTGCCCCGCGGTCCCGCCCAGAGAATGGACTGCATGCCACCCTCTTCAGCAATGCGCCTTGCGAACTGCCCGGTTGCAGCAGCGGCTATCAAGTTAATCGACTGGTAAATATTGCTTTTCCCGCAACCGTTCGGCCCGACGAGAACCGTGACGTTGCCCAGCTCAAGCTTCAGGTCGTCAATAGATCGGTAGCCGGAGATTTCAATTTCCTGAATATTCATGAGAATACTAATCTACACCTTCTTGAGAAGTTTCGTTAGCTCTCTGTCAAAGCTCGACGCAAATTCACGCTTTTCCTTTTCGCCAAACTGTTTTGGCCCGCCGGTCACAATTCCGGCGTCACGCATATCCTGCAGCATGTCGCGGATGGAAAGACGCTCTGCGATATTGTGCTCATCGAAAATGACACCACGAGGACTGATTACTACGATGTTGCGGTGCACGAGCGGATGAGCAAGAGGAATATCCTGCGTGATTACAAGATCTCCTTTTTGCGCTCGCTCGACAATATATCCATCTGCCGCATCTGGTTCGTTTCCCACTAGCACAAAGCTAACCAGCTCCGAGACAGGCAGAGCCAACTGTTTGTTTGCCACAAATACCGTCTCTACCTTACGCTTGCGAGACGCAGCAAGAACAATGTCTCTCACTGCACCAGGGCAGGCATCAGCATCAACCCAGATTTTCATTTACTTTTCCAACTACTGAGGACCCTTTCGGAGTTTTTCGATGGTAGCCAGGTCAGCCGCGGCATTTTTCGATTTCGGTCCCTCGATTGCCTTGTAGATTCGAGACCGTAATGTATACCCTTGAGTATTCTTAGGCTCGAGCTCAATCATCTTTGTAGCGTCGGCAGTCGCGTCCTTAAGACGATTGGCTTTCATGAGAGTCTCGGCGCGCAATTCCCAATCATCCGTGTTCTTCGGCGCCAGAACGATTGCCTTATCAATGTCTTTCAACGCCTGGACAAAGTCTTTTTTATTGTCTCGATATAGCAGAGCACGCTGAATGAATGCCCAATGTGTGCGCGGCTTCTCGCGTACTGCGGTAGTGTAGTCGGCGATTGCTTTGTCGATACGTCCCAGCGCGGCGTTTTGCTTAGCGCGATAGCCTAATGTCTCAACATCATCAGGGCGCAAAACCAACGACGCGTCAAAATCCTTCAATGCTAAAAGCGGCTTGTTCAGACTTTGATAAATTCGACCTCTATCGAACAATGCTTCGGCATCATTCTTGTCCGCGGTCAACGCGCTATTAAGATCTTCAAGCGCTTGCTTCGACCTGTCGGTTTGATAATAGGACTGCGCGCGCAATTTGTAAGCACGTGGTCTATATGGATTCACCTTTATGGCATCCGTCAAAGCAAAAGATGCTTTGGTGGCATTGTCGCTATCCAGATACCGCTGCCCGAGATCGCAAAGTTTGCTGTATTTTTCGTTGCCATTCAGCTTAGTATCACCAGTAATGGCAAGAATCTGTTTCCTGGGAGGCTTATTTATGTCAGCCTCAATAGTCTTGGCCCGCTGCTCATAAGACAATGCTTCCTTCGCCCTGCCATGAGCGCGGAGGAATTCGGCATACTGATTCAGCATAGCAACGAGTATGAAGTCATCGACACCATCATGCGTTTCTCTATCGGCAATCAACTCTTTGTAGATTTTCTCGGCTTCGGCAGTTCTGCCAGACGCCAGATAAATTTCCGCCACATTTCTTTTTTCGCTGCTCAAGTCCAACTTCAGCTCAGCCCGCTCCGCCATAATTTTGCGAACAGCCGCTTCAGCTTCGTCCCATTTCTTCTGCTGCTTGAGTTTGTCCACCTG
>JAYRNY010000960.1:0-3695 GCA_041911975.1 bacterium
CAAGTTCCCGAACTTTGTCGTTGTGCAAGATCTTCTTGCGCGCCGCCTCTATCTGAGCTACTCGTGGGTCAAGCGCCAGTTTTCCAATAGCCTCTATGGCAGTTTCCGACACTTTAATGGTAATTACTGTACCGGAGCGATCTAACAATTCGATTTTGCGAACTTCCAATTCTGCCAGCAATTCATTCAAACCTTCTTCATCATGCAAACGAACAGTGTAATTGCGAGAATCAGCCTCGATCTCTTCGTCTACGGATAAGCTTGTCCAGTGATGCGAATCCAAGTATGGCTTTACATTGTGAACGAATGAAAGTGACTGGAGACGTCTTACTTCCTCGCCATTGGCGCGTATCAAGTATTGATTTCGCCCGATTTTCTCTAATATTCGAGCATTCAAAAGCTCCAACTGTTTTTGCCAGTCATCCAACAGAGGACCGATCAATTCGACTTGATATATTCGCTCGTTCTCAATAGACTCAGCCAGTAGATTCTCTTGCAAATACTGAGACATGACGAGCCAGTCTTGCGAAGCATGAAAAGAACGAACTACAGACTTTCCGCGTAAACCCGTTAACTCCTCATCATCATTTTCAGTTTCCAGGTCTTGAATGACTATCTGCTCTAAACGCAGTTGCTCGATAGTGGCATCATCCATTTCGCAAAACACGTATGCGGACGTCCAAATATCGTTTTCCTTTGCAGCTGCTCGCAGCGTGCTTTCCTCATATTCATGCATGAAGTAAGCAATAACTCTTCTAGCCATTCAAAGTATTTCCGCCTTCAATTCAACGAAGCGCCGAATTAAATGAGACTGCCATCAAATGTGATGCCCTTCGCGTCTTGCGACATTGAATCTCGGACAAGCAAGAGCGAATTTCTTTTGCCTGCATTGCTGTTTTGTCAATCTTCTGTTGCCAATCCAATGAGTATATCCCTCGCGATTCAATTTGTCCGCAACACAGGCAAGCATTTGAATCCGGCTCAGTTACAAAACTGCCGAACCGGATGTCATTTACTACTCTTTGGGGATAGAGCTATCTTACGGCTTATGACTTGATTCTTTAGGTTCTTCTCGCCCGCCCGTTTTTGTCTGCGCCTGTAGAAGCCAAAGAAAAATTTGTTCTGGGATTCAAGACGATTTAATCTAGGAGTAACCAATTTGAGCTACCTGGTCTTTCAAATGAAACTCAGACAATCGGCGACACTAATTTCAGGAACCCTGTATGCCCGATCTCCGGACGGCCAGAATACCTTAGTGTTGAAAGCATCATCTGGCGCACCCGGCTTCCAAGTGGCAAAGTATCAAAACAAACCGAGCAAGGGGCCGATTCCAGCATGCAAAGCCGTAGGACTGCAAAGCTTCATGGTCGACACACAGCCGACCGTGAGCGAAAAGCCTGGCATCGCAGGCAATTTCTACCACATCACGCCCGATCCAATGTACATTCAACGAGTGAAGCGATCTGAGTTTGGCATTCACTTCGATGCCAATTTTGCCACTGCGCCTGGATCGGCTGGTTGCATCGTTCTTCTCAATAAGACAGAATGGACGGCCTTTAAAGCATTCATGAAAGGCTATGCCAGCAAAGGATTTAGGGTCATCTCTTTAATCGTTGAATACGCGTAAGTACTGCAATTATGGAATATTTCAATGCCAGCAATGCCTGAAAACCCAACATTTGAAATTGGTCTTGTCCTATCGGGCACAGTTTCTGCCGGTCCATATACAGCAGGAGTGATCGATTATCTAATTGAAGCTCTGGATGCCTGGTACCTGGAAAAGTCACGGCAGGAACCCAATAAACCGAAAATGGTGCCGTCTCACGATGTTAAAATCCGTGTCATTGCCGGCAACTCTGGCGGCGCCATGACCACCTCAATAATTCCCGGTGCTCTCTTTGGTGAGTTCGTGCATTTCAAAGGCACAAGAAAGCCCAATGGCGAGCTCATAGTGCCTGGTGATCGTGAAAACAGGCTTTACTACAGCTGGGTCAGTCAAATTGACATAAAAAAGCTGCTCGGCACCGACGATAAAGAAACAAAAGCACTGGCATCGCTGCTCGACTGCACGGAAATTGATCGCATCACTACAAAAATAATCGACGTCGAGCCAAAGGCGCAGCCACGCCAGTATTTGTGCGACTTTGTCGATATCTATCTGACATTTACTAACATTGAGGGAGTTCCTTACAGAATTGGTTTTGAAGGCGGCGAACACACGATGATCAACCACGCCGACTATCAACACTTCATATTGAGCAAAGCAGACCCGCGTGCCGAAATTGGCGAGAATCCGAATTTGCTAGAAGATGATCCAGCTTGGCTGGATGCAAAAACGGTGGGAACAAATTCGACCCGTGGCTGGCAGGAATTTAGACGCGCGGCCGTCTCCTCTGGAAGCTTTCCGGTTGTTTTGAAAAGCCGGTACTTTGGTGAGCATACAAAAGCTTCGTACAAAGACAGGCGCTGGAATGTGCCACTTGCTAACGCAGACCATGATGGTGTCTGCTATGAGCTGACAAAAATTCCTCCTGCCTGGCCAGCCGAGCCAACGACGATTGCATTTTCAGCCGTCGACGGTGGCATGGCCAATAATGACCCCTTGGAATATGGCCGGCTTGGGCTTACTCGGGTGCCGGAAGGACACTCGCCAAGAGACCCGAAAGAAGCCAACAAAGCGGTCATTATGATCGCGCCTTTGAATCAGTCCAACACACCGCCAAAGGATGAGCCAAAGCCTAAGAAGCGGGCCCTCATGGTCGATGTGATTCAAGCGATCATCCCAACTTTTCTCGATCAATCAAGATTTAAGTATGGCGAGCTCAAGCTGGCCCTGCAACAACATGTACGCAGCCGCTTCTTAATTGCGCCTAGCGACGTATCTGAAGCTGAGCCAAAGATCCAGTACAAAAACGCTATTTACGGCTCGATGCTTTCTGCTTTTGGCGGCTTCTTACTAGAGGAATACAGACAGCACGATTACCTTCTTGGTAGAAGAAACTGCCAGTGGTTTTTGCAGCAGCATTTTGTCTTGCCCATGGCCAATCCGATCATTGCTGCCGGCTATGCAAATGTTGAGAATGCAAATATCTACCAGAACGATCATGCCGAGTATCAAATAATTCCGCGCCTTCAGTCAATTCCAGAGGCACAGGTGCCCAGGCGAGTAACTGGTGTGGCAAAAAAAATCCGCAAGAAAATAGAGCAGCCAGTTAAAGACCGCATCAACTTCATTCTAGATCGCCTGCCTGAGTCAATAAAGGAGGCGCCTGCGGTGCTCAAGATTTTGGCCTCGATTGCCAACAATTTCTTGATTCAGCCATTTCTTGCCGATGCTCTATGTAAGGCAATTTTGGACAAGGTTGATGAAGCAGTCAATACAAGTGAAGAGCCGATTTGATTGCGTGTTAGTTCCAAAAAGAACGCTTATGTCTTACTCTTCTCGGCTTCAAGGACAACCTTCGTTGCAAGGCGTCGACATATTTCCTCTGTGCCAAGCTTCTCCCAATCCCAACCGAGCACACTCAAAAGACTAGGTCGGATCGGCAAAATAAGCGAAAATCTCACCGTACTTATCAGCGTTTGCAGAAAGTTCAATGAATTCGCACAGGCCCATACCGTTAGGTCCAGACTCCATTATTGTGCCTATCAAAGTTTTGCCATGGTACAGCTTCATCTGCTTCCTACTCCTACCA
>JAYRNY010000961.1:0-11814 GCA_041911975.1 bacterium
ACCCAGGTCAGACCTCATGGTTTTCTCTACCGGCAGATGTCGCATGACGTGCGCATAGCCACAGTGGTAGCCAAGGCTCTGGCGGAATTCGACCGCTGGCTGGTTTTGATCGGTCCTTCCGGCAACAATCTTCTGTCCGCCGGCGAGCGCGCCGGTATCAGAGTCGCTCAAGAGGCGTGGCTGGACAGAGCCTATGACAATAACGGCAATCTTTTGCCGCACACGCACAGTCGGGCTCAGATGCGCTCGTACAACGAAATCATGAATCAGGCACGCTCGCTCATCAATCATGGCGAGGTGATTGCAGCAGACGGCTCGAGAGTGAAGATTGACTTTCAAACTATTCACCTGCACGCAGGAATGCCGCAGGCCCGCGCTATTGCAGAGGAACTGCGGTATATGATTCCTCACGCCTGTGCGCTCACATCAGAGCCTTTCACAGTCGACGAAGAGAAAGAAGCTCCGCTGCCATATACGATCTAGCCTGGTCAGACAGCGGGCAGTCAAATGGGTCATGAGCGCACAGAAGCCTGCTCAAACTCATATGGTCGACGCCGTGCGTAGACCAGGCGAATCATTCTGCCTACGGACTACGGCAGGCGCTTGGCCGGCGGCACGATCTCGTCGTACCAGCTGCCGTAATATTCAGGATAGTCTTCGCCGGTCGTCGAAGTGATAGTCTTCTCGAGGGCTTTCATTATTGCCTTGCGACCGCCGCGTTTGTACCTTTTGAGCCATTCAAGCTCTTTTGGATCGATCTTGACGCCGGCCTTGAGCAGCTCTTTGACGATGCTGATTTCGTGCACAATCGCTTCGGTCTCTTCTTCCAGGCAGCGGGTGACGAATTCCTGCCTGCCTGTGACTCCGGGGACAGGATCTATGGTCGGTCGGATGACAGCGTGCACGAATTCGTGGGCGATGCTGATCAGCTTGTAGTTGCGCGGGCACCATCTGCCGATGTAGATCGTCCGCTTCTTGCGGTCGTAATAGGCTCGGCATGGTCCATCAACCAAACGAATTTTGACGCCTTCCTGGCGAATGCGCTCGATGTCTTCGACTAGTGTCGGACACTTGAGGGCACACTCGACTAGGCGTTTCCCGAATTGGCGTTTGAGGTTTCTGAACTGTGATGCCGAGGTCATTTAAGCTTCCTTCTGATATTAAATGAACTTACATTAATTCTATACCAACAAGTGGCTCCTTTGAAACGTGCCGTAACGCCCGCTGGATTTGCGTTTTGGCGACTAGCCAAGAGGAGAGGACGTTTATAGCAAAAATAAACTCTTGCTAATCTTGGTTTCTCCAGCTTCTCAGCCGTTTGGCGGTGACTCTTTGTCGTGCAAGCGCTCTCGGCTCCGGCCCTTGTTTGCTATTGACAGCTGGGGCAGCCGCTATGTTCCCGGCAAAAACCCCGGCCCAGATTAGAGGTTCGGCTGAGCAACGCTTCGCTGCGCTAGGAAAAACCCGTATATGGACAGTACCGTATGTTATAGGGAAAATTAGAATACCTCTCATGGAATCCGCCTAACTCCTGAATGCCGTTCTGAAGCGGAGAAGTCTTTGAACATTCCCAAGGAAGCAAAATCTGAAAAGGCTGCCAATCCGCCTTTAATGTGGGCTCTCAATAATCGAGTTGCAGAGCTTTGCGGGGCTGCTCTCAGAGAATCAGGCAATGCTGCTGCTCTTTTGAAAACGTCTGTCGAGGAGACCGGGTGCGCGCTTAAATTAGAACGTTGCACAGTCTTGCTTTTCGCTGAAGATGGCGCGGCTTTGGAGGTCTGGGCCGAGTATTGCGCCCAGGAAAAATCCACGCGGCTGGGCAAAACTTACCATTTGGGAATACGTTCGGAATTTTTAAAACTGCTCAAAGACGGGCGACCACTGCCGCTGCAAGACATTCTCGCCGGCGACGCCTCTCAGCTGGAATCCTTCCTCAAAGATTCCGTAAGCGGCAATACAATTGCTTTCCCGTTGCTCACTGCCGACGGACCGCTGGGATGCATGACCATGCAGGTCCAGGAGTCGACGGCTTTTTCCGACGAGCTTATGGAAAGTTCGGAAGCCCTGGTTCATCAAGTCGCGGTATTGGTCGACATTTGTCAAACTCTGAATACATTGAGGCGGCAAGCCAGCATTTTCAGAGAAGCCAAGCCTGCCTGTTTGATTGTCGAGCGCGACACGTTGATTGTTCTCAATGCCAATTCAAGCGCGGCGCGCCTTCTAACCGGCTCCACTGCATCTATACAAAGCGCCTTGCTGGGCGATCTCCTTTCGCCGAAGGCGACAGTTCTAGAGGCCGTCTCCGCTGCAATTGCCGAATCAACCGTCAAGTCGGTGCATGGGCTCACCGTATCGGCGGGCAAGTCGGATGGCGCTCATTTCGGTCTGGTTGCCTATCCGGTCGATGATCCTCAAGCCTCGAGTGCCCAGGCGGCAGTGATTTTGTATGGTGAGGCCAATCGAAAGGGCAAAGTTGCCTACAGCGAAGAAGACCGCTATGCCCCCAAAGAAACCGATCAGGCTGGTCTTTCCAGGCAGCTCACCTGGGAGCGCTGGATGCGGCAAATCGTCTGCCGGGTTCATTCGTCCTTGGATCGAGACAGCATCTTGCAATCGGTCGTCGACAGCCTTGGGCGTGCTTTATCAGTTTCGCGCTGCATGGTGGTGCGCACTGAGTCCGTAAGCTCGCCGATTGTCACCCATGAGTTTGCCGAGCCCGATGTCTCGCCACTGGGGCTGGGACGGACAGGACAATTTCCTGCCCGCACCGCCGGACATTTCAAAACAAGAGTCAAGGCGGTCAGCGACATAGTAGCAGAGCGTCCCAATCTGCAAATCAGTGATGAGGAATTGGAATGGTTCCTGGACAACGGTTTCAGCAGCATTGCCGGAGCGCCGATTTCGCATCAGGGGCATATTTATGGAGTAGTGGTTGCCATCTCCTGTGGTGCGCCGCGCAAGTGGTTGCCTAATGAGCTGGATATGCTGGAAGTGGCTGCGGCAGAGGCGGCAATTGCGCTGGAGAACAGCCAGGCATTCATGCAAGTGAAAGACCAGCTGTTCAATATGAATTTGCTCGGTAATTTGACTCAGCAGTTAACCAACACTCTGGAAATGGCGTCCAGAAGCAATCGTCCGGAAGGTTTCGAAGATAAGTCTCGCTCAGAGACCGGCGGACCGCCGCTTTCGTTTAGAGAGCTGGAAGTGCTGAAGTTGATCGCTTCCGGGTTGGCCAACAGAGAAATTGCTCAGCGGCTGTTTCTTACAGAGTCGACGGTTGAGTTGCATGCTTCTCGTATTCGTAAGAAACTGAAGTTGAAGAGCCGAACTGCTCTAGTAAAATACGCTTGCGACAATGATCTTGTCTGAGCTCTGCACTAAGTCAATCTGTGCGGAGCTAGCCTGATCTTGTCTTATAAATTTGAATCAAATCAAATAAGACCAAATCACATTGCATCAGATCAAATCATTGGCGCGCCTAAAGTCGTCCGCGCGTTTTGATTTCCAGATACGTATCGACGAGCTTGTCAGAAAGCTCTTGTGGCGGGCAATCCAGAACCAGGCAGCCGCGTCTTTGCAAGACTGATAATGCCAATTCTCTTTGGGAAATTAGATCGCAGGCAACGGCGCGCCGGTAAATTTGATCTATAGGTACGCTTCGATCTAGTTCGTCTTTGAGCATTCCCTGGTGCGACATCTGCGTTACCTGGCGGTCGTTCAACGTTACGCAGAAAGGCAGATGCCTGCTGCTCAAGCTTGCCAGTCCGGCTAGCATCGATTGCGAGCCGACCGCATCAGTCAAATCGGTAAGCAGAACCAAAAGGCAGCGGCCCTTTTGAAGTGAGGAAAAGTAAGAAAGCATGCCCAGATAATCAGGTTCGACCATTTTCGGCTCGACATCGAAAACAGCCTCGAGAATTTTTTTCAAGTAAGCTTTGCCGCGCCGAGGCGGAAGATACGCCAGCGGTTTATCTGCGAAGATGCCGAAAGAAACTTGATCGTTGTGTGTCAGTCCTGTCAGAGCGAGACAGAGCCCGGCATTGAGCGCATGATCGAAACGGCTCAGTCCTTCCAGGTCGGAGAGCATCATGCGTCCGGCATCTATGAGTATGAGCAGTCTTTGTTCTTGTTCTATTTCATACGTGCGTACTACGGGGCGGTCGCGGCGAGCGGTGGCTTTCCAGTCGATTTGCTTGCTGTCGTCTCCGACAGTATACTCGCGCAGGCTGGCAAAATCCGTTCCCTGTCCGCGTTTTCTTTGATGCAGCTCACCCAGCTCGGTGGTGCGGCTCAGTTTTATAGACAAATCATAGAGCGCTTTTAGATCGCTGTAGACTTTGACCGGACGGGCTGCACTCGTCGTCGACTCTCTGTAGAAGAGACCAAGAAAACTCAGGTAGCGAACGTGTATGTCGGCGAACTTGTACAATCCGCGCCGCCTGGGCGTCACTTCGTATTTTAAGGTGGCTTGCTCGGAACTTCTTATCGTGCAGACAAACTCTTCCAGATTGGGATTCAAATTGTGAGGACAATCGTCCCTGACTCGAACGCTGAGATCTACACTGCTTCTATTGTGCACAAAGAGCAAAACGTCATTGGCTCTGCCGATGGATAGCCGGTCCTGGCATTCACGGTTGGCACTAATGAGATGGGGGCGAGCGGTGAGCTGAAAATCTACTGCCACTGCCACCAGTATCAACGCGTCGAAGACCAGTCCGAAAGTGCGAGCACCGTCGAAAAAATAACTGAGCGAAAAAATAACCGCTCCCAGAGCAAGAAGAAAATAAAGTCTCGGGCTGGCAGTCAGCTTCATGCGATATCAGGTTTTAGCGTGGCACGGGGACCTGACGAAGCAAATTGGCAATCACCTGGCTGACTGTGACTCCGTCCAGTTCGGCCTCGGCCGTTAGAATCAAGCGATGGCGCAGGACAGGCTCAGCCACGAATTTTACGTTATCCGGCGTGACGAAGTCTTTGCCTTCGATTGCAGCATGCGATTTGGCCGCCGCCAGCCAGCTGAGAGCCGCCCGGGGGCTGGCGCCCAGTTGCAGGTCGGAGAGATTGCGTGACTTTTGCACGATTTCCATCAAATAAGTAAGGATAGACTCCTCTACTCTTATTTGATCGAGATTCTGGCGGGCTGAAAGAATCTCTTCCACCGTCACGCAAGGCTCCAGGGGTGGAGTTTTTTTGCGATAGAAGCCATCCTGCCAGTTGAGAAGCATTTTGCGCTCGGCATCGGCATCCGGGTAACCGATCATCACTTTGAGCATGAATCGATCGAGTTGTGCTTCCGGCAAAGGATAGGTGCCTTCGAACTCGACTGGGTTTTGAGTGGCGACAACCATGAAAAGATCAGGCAGCCTTTGCGTTCGGCCGTCCAGCGTCACCTGACGCTCTTCCATCGCTTCCAGAAGCGCTGATTGAGTCTTGGGAGGTGTGCGGTTGATTTCGTCTGCCAGAAGCAGGCTGGTGAAAATCGGACCTTTCTTGAGTGTGAAGGTCTTTGTGTTCAGGTCATAAATACTCGTGCCCAGAATATCGGAGGGCAGCATGTCAGGAGTGAGCTGCACTCGTCCGAATTCAGCCCCAATGAGCGAAGCTAGCGTTTTGACCAGCATGGTCTTGGCTGTACCGGGCACACCTTCCAGGAGCACATGTCCTTCGGCAAGCAATGCCACCAGAAGCTGGTCGATAACCATATGCTGCCCGACTATCACGCCTGCCAGGCGCTCTTGAAGGCGTTTGAATACTGTTGCGATTTGCGTCATTGGTCAGACCTTTTTGTTGTCTTTTACTGTTTCAGCTGCTTCTGCAAAATTTCTGGCTATCTTATCGCAGGTGCCCACCAAGGTTCGCAAGTCGGAATCACTGAGGTGCTTTTTGCTTAGTGCGCGCTCATAATTGGCGATCAGCTCTTCCATATTGGCCTCGCGGGCTTGTGTCGACTGCTTCCAGGTGCTGATGATGTTTTCCGATGTCTCATGGGGCGAAATGCCAAGCCCTTTGCAAAGGCGGATCTTGAAAGATTGGAAAAGTATTTCCAGGACGGCTGCATTCGCCCTGGCGCGTCTGAAGGCGTTGGAGAGTCCATAGATGAACTCCAGGTTGGAAATCTTCCTTGTCACTATGACTCGGCGCATGGCGCCGAATCTTTGAGCGGCGCTCACAACCCCTACTGCCAGCAGTAGAATCAACTGCCAGAAAACCAGCCCTGCCGGCCCCCTCAAAAGGTAATGGAAGACATTGGTGGCAGATGAATAACCGTGGCAACGCTCGTCGAAAATAATGGCACCACGGGCAGTGCTAAACCAGTTGGAGAGAAACTGAAAATTGGGCCAGGCTTCCGGATTTGAGAGCCGGCGATTGCAGCAGAGGCTGGGAATGGTGCCAACAAGAATGCGCCCTTCTCCGTGCTTTATTAGAGTCAAAAGCGCGCCGGAGCGATCCGATAATAGAGGCTTTCCGCCGCTTAATCGTCGTTCTGCACTGAGAAGCAGCGCCGGCACATGGGAAAATTCCGGCACGCCGGCTTCTTGCAGAGGTAGCTTCTGATCGACAAGGTTTTCGCCGTCTTTCGTGTCGATATCGATCTTGTCAATTAGATGGCGCGCTAGCTTGTATGAGAAATGATCGAAGTAGACCAGATCGTTTCCGGCATGCACCCAGTCGAGAATCTGTTTAGATTCCAGCTCGGAGAGTGATTTGTCGGTTGGGTAGATGATGACCAGCATGCCTTTGACCTCAGGCAGCATTCGATAAGGCGTCTGCCAGGTCAATGTCTTCAGTCCAATCCGTCCGGCAATGTCGTGAAGCCCGGAAAGACCGCTTGGTTTTTTATTGAAGACCGAGATATTGATTTCCGTCTCGGGTAGAAACTTTTCCTTTTGTTCGTCAAAGGCAATGCCCGAATACACTGCCAGACCGCTGACGGACAGGAGGGCAAATAACTGCCACCATATGCGGTTAGACCGGGTGTCTGTCTTTCCGGTCATGATATCTTCTCTAGCCTCTGCTCAAGCCCCTTCTGCAGATTTTGTTTTTCTTCCGAAAGTCTTACTATGATGGGTTTGGTAGAGTCTATTAGCGCAAGGCATTCATCGAAATCAGCGCGCTCGGCCGTTTTATTTCCAAACCAGACAAGTTCGACAATGTCGGCCAACTTGCGAAAGTTCACTTGCAACTCGCGGCTGGCGCTGAGCTGATACCAGTATTCATAATTGGTTTTTGCCGGCGCATATGGGGCTACATTATGCTCGTCCAGGAGTCTCAGAAATGACAGATAGGCCGCCCGGCAAGCTGACTTGAAGTGGTGTTTTTCCGCCAATTCTCTGGCTTCATCCATCCAGCCTTCAGAGGAAAGCAAGCGTTCGCTGTCCATCGCTCCGGCTCGGGCAAGACGGCTCATTTGCGTCAGTTTGGACATGCGCATAAAAACGAGAAAAATGATCACCAAAGCGCAGGAAATGCCGACGGCGTAGAGAAGCAGCTGCATAAGGTTGCCGACCAAGCGGGTGTCTGAAAAGCCGGAGTTGAACAAGTGCAATTGTTCAAACAGGTCTTTGAGAAAACGCAGGATGCTGCTGAGCATTTCCTGCAAATAGATCAGGAACTGAGGCGGTCTGTGATAGTGATAACGACTGGCGACGTCGGCGATGATTGTACTGATGTCTTTGAATTCCATGACCTGAGACGTTGCCTTAGAGTTTGTTCTCAATCAAGTCGATTTGTCGTACCAGGTCAATTCCTTCTTTACGCATGCGCAAATCGTAATAGAAGAGACCCGTTGCCATGAAAGAAATCGGCCAGGTGATGATGGACACGATCGATTCCCAGGACTGGTTGAATAGTGTGTAGTAGAAAGGCATCTTGCCCGGATCGGTAAGGAAGTCCGGGGTCATACCTTGGCGCATGAACTCAAAGAGGGAGACCAGTACCAAGGGCAGTGACAGCGGGTAGCCGATTACCATTAAGGCAATCACTAGAAGAGTGCAAAAATATCCCGCTCGCCAGAAATC
Source organism: bacterium (assembly GCA_041911975.1). GTDB lineage: Bacteria > Cyanobacteriota > Vampirovibrionia > Obscuribacterales > Obscuribacteraceae > QKMZ01. Next base: position 8,019 of record JAYRNY010000961.1, read on the forward strand.
TTGGAAGACCATCGTCATAGTGCGATTGATCAGGGCGCCGACCGGCAGGTCCTCACAGGCCCCGACAGCAAAGGCAAGATAAAGAGCTATGCAGGTAATCGTTACCGATGCAACCATTCCAAGCAAGCCAAAAATGATTCCCGCCAGCAAAGGATATGTGGCTGCCGTGTTGGCTTTGAACAAAGCCATACACACGGAAACGACGACGCTCCAGAATATGACGGAGACAATGATCGCGACGTAAGAAAGCGCCACCAGTGCGATGATTTTCCACTTGCGCTTCATGATGAAAGCATTTGCGTCGGTATAGTTGTCGGCAAAACCGGTCACCAGCCGAACGAATGATAGTTGCCTGAGCTGCAAGAAAAGTCCCACGACTATCAAGCTGAGCATGCCCAGCAGGGCAGCTAAACCCGAAATTCCCATCATGGTCCAATCTTTTTGATCGTAGCGTACAGAAAGATTTGTCAGACCCCAGTGAAAGACCACTTTTGCCGCCGTAAGAAAAATCGTGGGCCACAAGAGCACATGGAAGAAGAGCCTGATGTTCTTGCGGTAGAGCCTTATCGAGCGACCAATAAGGTCGCCAACTGATTGCAGTTGCTGCGGTGGCGGTTCAAATATCACTGTTTCCATCTCGTCAATTTTAGCGAATCCCAGCCAGGTCTGCCGGGCGCTGAGAGCTGTTCTTTCAGTTAAAACCCACCTCTTGCAATTATGCTGGTTGCCATGGTTATAAGCTAAAAACGAACCGTTATCGGTTCGTTTTCCAAATGCGTTGGACACGAACATATTTTTCGGCTGTGCGAGCAAGAGAATTAATTTTGCGGGGGTCAAGTGGGGCATGAGTATGAGCCGTCCCAAGCTATCCACACACATTCTGCCGCCCTTGAGACCGGTTCCTAATCACTTCACGGCGTCTGCGGTTGTCATTGAGGAAGGGCACATACTGCTCGTGCATCACAGGCGCATTGGTGCATGGTTGCCTCCTGGCGGTCATATAGACGACGGTGAGTTGCCGCATGAGGCGGCTATTCGAGAAACTTTCGAGGAGACAGGCGTACGCGCAGTGGTTCTGACGCCTGAATTACCGGTTTCCATCGACAGCGACGCTTTCTTTCTGCAACAGCCTCTGTGCATTCATGGCGTTTTCGCCGTCGAGAAAGGTGTGGAGGTCTATCACATCGATCTGGCATACCTTTGCTCTGTTGATCGAGGCGACGGCTCGCAGATGCCTCTTCTGTCGGTGGCGGATGAAGTGCACGATGCAGCCTGGATACCGCTGGACGGTCTTGGCAGCCTCGGTTTAGCCAAAAACGTAAGAGAGGTGGTGGACATGGCTATTTCAAAATTGAAGGGCTGAACAACACAAACAGATCTAAATAAGCGATACTAGGATTCTGAGGGGCACTGGAGGCTCTCATGGCAGGACAAGGTTTCTTGTGGCGTTGCCTGAGACATAGGCGGAGTTCCAAGTAGAAAGTACTTTCGATGACTGTTGCGCTGCTACAAAAACTTTCAGGGGTAAGGGATTTAAGGAAAATCCTGGAGACCACAGTCAAGGAAATTGGCGAGACGTTCAATGCCGATTCCTGCCAGATCATGGTCAGCAATCCGCTCGATCCCAATGTCACATCCATTTGTGAATTCAAGCCTCACAAGGATGTCAAGCTTCCGGATGATCTGCCTAATGTGTCCATGCCGTTAGTCATTCACGGCAGGACGTTCGGTGCGCTCAGTCTGCAAAGAAGGACTGATGTCTCCAGAGATGAAGTGAATTCGATGCGTGTTGCTCTGGGCGAGCTCGGCGACATTATTCGGCATGCGCAAATCAACGACGTTATTCAGCGCGACACGTTTAGGGACACATTTCTTGTGGAAATCGGCAACGTGATGGCGTACTCGCTTGGTATCGGCGATGCGCTCTTCATGGTGGTCAACATTCTCGGCAAAGTCTTGCAGGCCAGCCGCTGTCTTTTCATTTGTACGGACGACACTCAGGCGGGTTGGAAGTGCTATGAATTCTGGCAGCAGGATAAAGTGCAGAGCTGCCAGGACTATTATTGGCCGACTACCCATTCGCCGTTGATAGCTCAGGTGCTGCTCAGCCGCACGCCTCTCAAGGTTTTCGAAGGACAGCTCAATTCCTACGTTTCGCCCGTGCAGGACGAGTTGCAGCTTATTAGTGTCAAGTCTTTGCTGGGGATTCCCCTGCGAACGGCAAATGCCACTCACGGTTGCGTGATCTTGCAACAGTGTGATTACAGGCGGGCATGGACGCGCGGCGAATTAGACATGGTGCAGAATGTCGCCGACAAAGTTGCCGAAGCATTGCTCAAGCTGCCTGCTGAAAAGCGTGCTCGAGAGCCGATTATGCAGCTGCACCAGAGAGTTGTTCAGGATACGGCGCCGGGTGAAAAGGCCTCCATAGGCACAGTGCGCAACGCGTTGAAAGGCGCTCTGGGTGCGCAAGCTATTCCTTCGGCGAGAAAGACATCGCAGCCTGCCATTCCGCCTCAGGCGCAAGCACCGACTCCGCCGCCACCTCCACCGCCGCCTCCAACCCCACCGCCGCCACCACCTCCGCCTCCGCCACCACCGCCTCCGCCACCACCTGCAGTGGCATCGCCTGCTACTTCGCCCGACATGCCGGTGCCGAAGATTACCCCGGTGGTCAGAGGGCAGGGTGCTTTCCAGGCGCCTACCGGAGCGGGCAATGCTTTTTCGAATATTCTCGAGCCCCCCCCCCACCACTGCCACGGCTGATGTTCTGCCCATCAGTCCCGATGAAGTCCTAACCAAGACTGCCGATCTCAGTGAGCTGGGCGAGATCAAACCTAAGGATCCATATGCCGATATCGACTTCGGTGAATTTGCCGAAGTTGCCGATTTCTCGCCACAGAACGCCTCTGCAGTTCAAGAAGCACCGGCTGGGACTCAAGCACCGACCGCGGAGCACGCACCTGTTGTTGCAGAAGTTGCCCAGCCGGTCGAGCCCGTTCAACCCGCTCAACCTCCCTCGCCTCCCCAACCTGCAGAAGCAGCTCCTCCATCACCTCCAGCGGCTACAGACAGTCCACCCCCTGCGGCAGAGACACCGGCAACTGGGGGGTGGGGAAATCTCGACGACATTCCCACGCCCAAGTCGGCGGCTGCAGCAGCTCCGGCAGCACCCGGCGCCTGGGGCGATCTGGACGCCATTCAGACTCCCAAGGCGGCCGCAAACGCCGCGCCGGCAGCCGGATTGCGTGGCAGGTTGGGCAAAGGAAAGGCACCAAGCCCGGCCGCTCAGGGCAGTGCGCTTCTTGCTTCCATGCACAAAGACAAGTCTCAATTTAAACCCGCCGAAGTGGCGCCACCGCCTGAGGTTGAGGCGAAGCCTGAATTCGTACAGGGACCGCCCATAGAAATTGATGAGGCGAAAGCACAGGCGAAATTACAAGAGATTCTTTCGTCCGCCAATCCAACAAGCGACTACATATTTGCTACTCCGGGACTGGATGCGCGTATGCTTGGTCGCATCGACGGTTGGGTTTCTCAAATCGAAGCTAAAGACAAGTACTTAAACGGACATGCACGCCAGGTCGCTGAATATTCAGTCGCCATCGCCAAAGGCATAGGACTGGATGAAGCGGCGCAAAATCTGGTTCGCCAGGTGGCACTTGTGCATGACGTCGGCAAATTGGGGGCTGCTGCTCCGATCTTGCAAAAGCGCGAAGAAGAATTGCATGATTCCGAGCTGATCACTGTCATGCGCCATCCAATCGATGGTGCGGAGCTTCTTGAGTCGTTCCCT
>JAYRNY010000962.1:0-2658 GCA_041911975.1 bacterium
CGTGCTGCGTCTGATCCTCACGTTGGATGGAGAAATCGTCCGTCATACCGAGCCTATCCTCGGACATTTGCACCGCGCTCAAGAATGGCAGGGGCAGAACCGCACCTGGTTTCAATATCAAGCATTGATCGATAGAGTCGAGTATCGAAACGGGATGTTGACGTGCGTGGGGGTGGCCCGGGCGGCGGGAGTTGGTGTCGGATGGGGGGTGCCTGAGCGCGCCGAGTATCTGCGTGTCATGGTTTCGGAGATGAATCGCATCACTTCGCACCTGCTCTGGTTTGGAACCTATTTGATCGACCTGGGTGCCATGTTCGGTTTTCCTTTCTATCCGTTTCGCGAACGGGAAAAACTGCTCGAGCTATTTGAAGAAATCGCCGGGCAGCGCATGATGTTCAATTACATTAGAATCGGCGGTGTCATGCGTAATCCTAAGGATGCGTGGCTCTCCAAACTGAAGAGATTTACCGAAGAATTTCCCGATCGCGTAGATGAATACGAAGCAATCGTTACTGAGAATCCGATTTTCTTGAAGCGCACCAAAGGTGTGGGCATCTTGAGAAAAGAGCTGGGTATGGACTACGGCATTACCGGTCCTTCCATTCGCGCCTCCGGTGTCAATATCGATTTGCGCCGAACCAAGCCGTATTCGGTCTATCCGAAATTGAAATTCGATGTGCCTGTCAATGACAGAGACGGAGACACGTTCGATAGGTATATCTTCCGCATTCGCGAAATGCGCGAGTCCAACGAGATTATCAAACAATGCCTGGACATGCTGCCTCAAGGCGAAATTTCCGGTAAAAAACAAATTGCCGGATTGCGCGTTAAGGCTGGCGAAGGTTTCGCCGCCGTCGAGTCACCGCGCGGAACGCTCGGATGCTACATCATCTCCAACGGTTCGGACCGTGCATACAGAATCAAGTGGCGCAATCCGTCTTTCTGCAATCTTTCGATCTTGCCAGAGCTTTTGAAAAACCATCCGATTGCCGATGTTATGGCAATCTTTGGTTCCATTGATGTCATCCTGCCCGACGTGGACAGGTAGAAGAGCAGACCAGGAAACCCATCTCCTTAAGACAAGGACAGCTTTTAGAATCATGAGAAACGGCGCCGAAATATTGAAACTGGGAACACTCACCATAGTCTGGTGGTGCATCATATTCGGAGCGGTCTGGATTGCCTGCTATCTGGTCGGCATTGCCATTCCCATGGCCCTTTCATCGTATGAAAGCGATGCCGCCCGCATTACCGCAGAAAGCTGCAGGGCCCTTACTCCGATACTTTCCGTTCTCGTGTTTATTCCAATTAACGCCATGTTCATGGTGCTTTTCGAGCGCCGCGGTCTGGCGATTTTTACCGTCCGCTTGGGACCCAACCGAGTTGGCCCGGATGGTTATCTGCAGACCGCAGCGGATGCCGTAAAACTTCTCTTTAAGGAAGACATAACGCCGCGTGGAGCTGATGCGTTTATGTTCACCCTGGCGCCGATTGTTTTCTTTGCACCGTCCATTTTTGGTGCGATGCCTTTGCTGGCTGCCGTCACCAATTATCACGAGCTATTCCAAATCGTTAACCTTCCCACCGGGATTTTCTTCATTCTGGCGGCTTCCTCGGTTCCTGTCGTGGGCATCGTCATGGGCGGCTGGGCGAGCAACAACAAATACTCTCTTGTAGGCGGACTGCGTTCTGCAGCGCAGGCAATCAGCTATGAAATACCCCTTGTACTTTCGCTCGTCACTGTCTGTCTATTGGCAGGCAGCCTCGATGTAGTCGAGATCATGAAGCAGCAGTCGGGCGGCATCCTCAACTGGAATATTCTGGGTGGTGGTGCATTGCGCGGATTGGACAGCGCGCTGGCGGTTCATTCGGCCGGCGCCGCACCGGCCTTGCAAGAGCTTTCCGAGAAGAGCTTCTCGCAAGTGATCGCCGCTTGCTATACCGCTCCCAGTATGGCTGCGCTCGGCCTAGCACCCGGTCAGGAATCGCTGGCCAACATTTTGGCAGTCATTGCAGTGCTTGTTCTTGTTGCCAGTGTGCTCATTGCCGCCGGCTTATATATGACCGGTGCCTGCGCCGAAATCAACCGCATTCCTTTCGACTTGCCCGAAGCTGAATCGGAACTGGTAAGCGGATACAACACTGAATACAGTGGCATCAAATTCGCCATCTTTTTCCTGGCAGAATTCACCAACCTGTTTGTTGTGGCATCTATTTTTGCTGTCATGTTCCTGGGCGGCGGTGATTGCCCGGTACCCGCCTGGCTGGGAGCGAAACTTGGCGGCCCGCAGCTGGCCAGCATGATCAATCAAGCTCTCAGCCCGTTTATTGCCATCAAATTAGTCGACCCACCCACTCTCTTCGCTGCCATCTGGGTGATTCTCAAGGTCTATGGAATCGTCTTTTTTGCGGTATTGATCCGTGGAACTCTGCCGCGCTTCCGTATCGACCAGCTCATGGATTTTGGCTGGAAGCGCTTGATCCCTCTGTCGCTCATTGTTTTCGTTTTGGTTGTCTTTGCAAGGGAGTTCGTAAACGTACATGTTGGGTCTTAGTTTAATCATTCGAGCCAAAGACAGCCTCTGGCAAATCGGCCGCGGTTTGAAGACGGTGGCGATGCACACATTCCGCGAGCCTATCACTCAGGTGTATCCGGAC
>JAYRNY010000963.1:0-3014 GCA_041911975.1 bacterium
GTGCCTAGACACATCCGTATCGTGAAGGAATTTCCCATGACCGTGACCGGCAAGATCCAGAAATTTGTCATGCGAGAAAAAATGATCGAAGAGCTGGGACTGAAGGACGCAGCAGAAATCCAGACTGCATAGTTCGCTTTCCGCGGAAACTGCGACTACCTATTACCGGTGGCGTACTGGCAGCTAGCCCAATTTTTCCAGAGTCGGCGCCAGCTCATAATCGTCCGAGCCGGATTTCTCTTCCTTAGCCTTGAGACTGGATTCTTCATTGATAACTATGTCGAGAAACTTCATCTGCCGCCTCAGTTGGGAGGAAACAAATTAAGTAGAGTAGCGAGATTATCGTCAATTGTTTTCATCGTGCTGTTTGACACTCGCCCGATTTTCTTGATCAAACGCTCCCTGTCAACGCACTGGATGCGCTCGCACAATACATAGCTGGACTTATTGCTGCCGCTTTCCGGCGGCGAGACGGCAACATGGCAGGGGATTTTGTGATCACGCGTGGTCATTGGCAGAACAACGACCAGGTCAGCCGGGCCGTTGTTGAATGTATTGGTTGACACAATCATGACCAAACGGGCTCTCGTCGTTACCTCAGCCAGGTTTTGATCCAGGCTGGCCAGCCAGACTTCGCCGCGATTGTAATTCTGGTCATTCATGTAAGAGCCTACCCAGGCATGTTTTCAGTGCTTTAGCCATCTTCCAGTTGAAATTCATCCTGAGCGGCGACCCAGGCCCTTCGCTCGGTAGAATCTCGGCCGATAGAAGCCTCGTCGGAATTGAGACGCTCGTAGCCTTCGTTGACTTGCTTCAAAAATCGCTCTCGCCTGTACAACTCGATGGCTTTATGCAAAATCCTTGGCATCGACTCGCCTTCGCTGTTGGCAAGCTCCTGCAGCAATGATTTATCTGCCGGATTGATTCTGACAAGCGCTCCACTGTCCGGCTTTTCGCCTTCTTTTTGCCCCGTGGATTTCCTTGCCGGCATATTTAATCCGTATCGAGTGTAAATAACAACGTATACACCTAAGTGTACTTTCGGGTATAGAACATGGCAAGGCCAAGTCCATTTTCCAGGCCAAGTCAGGTCTGAGCAGGCGGGATTTCGGACTTTGCGCCGGGGAATAGTACAACTATACTGTCAGGCAGATAGAAGCCAGGCTGCCATTAGGAAATGACCGAAGAGACAAAGAGCGAAAATACGGAAAATAAAGCTGACGCACCGGTGGAGGCTGCATCAGCCCCCGCTTCCGAAGACAAAACAGCGGCTGAATCGGCTGCGGCGCCGGCAAAACCGGCGGCTCCTTCAGCGCCCCGCCCGCCGGACGACCGGGGCAGCAAACTCGATTGGCCGTTGATTCGCAAATTCGAATCACTCATTTTTGCCAGCATGGTTTTTGCAATTCCATTTTTTGCCTTCAAAGTCGTAGACCTCACGTCAACCAATCTGGCGGTTCGCCAGACAGGCGTAGACCTGGTGAAAGACCTGGTGCGCGCCAAAGACATTTCCAAGGAAAACGGTCTGAGCATTACCGTCTGCGGGCGGCCTGCTACTGAAAGCGAAGGCACAGCCTATCTGATCCAGAACGGCAATCGCACAATAGAAGAGGTTCTTCTGCCCAAAGGCGTTAGCGTTCTAGGTTCGGTCACATTTGATGAAACCGGCACTCCGACCATGCCGGGCGCCAATTTCACCATCAGCAAAGGCTGGAAGTCCAGCCACATAAGCCTCACGCCCCAGGGCATTGCGACAATGGAATAGGTTACTGATTCCCAGCCGTTTCTCGGCTTGCATTCTTTTAGCCGAAGCACCCAGAAAAGCGGGATCCCTCCTTGGATTTCGGGAATAATTAATGCAAGCCGTGCTGCAAGTGGGGTGGTACATGGCCAGACCGAAAAACATTACGACTAGAACAACTCGCTCTGCGCATGCAATTCGCACCGCGACCGGTGCATATTTGCTTGAACTTGTGGTGGCAATGGTAGTAAGCGGCATGATGGCTTTGGCGCTTACTACAAGTCTAACCCAGGGCATGAATAGCGGTCGAATGTCTCAAAATCAGGTCGTCGCGACATGGCTAGCGCATCAAGCTATGGACAGAATAAGGATGAGCGCAGACGCTAGTCAAACCCTTTCCAGTCAAAAACGAGTCTTCGATGCTCCATCACCTTACGTCTTTCAATTCAAGCTCACCTCCAATGATCCTGCTTCTGTTCAGCCCTATGACTTTCTTCAACGTCCACTGATGTTCGATTTCTCGACTCTTAAGTGGACAGCAGAAGACTCCACTGAAACAACGCCAAAAAACTTCAATGGCAAGGTTCAAGCGACCATAGAAGATCGAGCGGACTCCGGTAAGAACGTTCAAATTACTGTTACGTGGACAGATACCAACGAAACAGGTCAAAAACAATACGTTATTAGAGGAGCAGTGTTCAAAAACTAATGAACGTCAAAACCTCACGACGAGCGTCTACCGGGATGAGCATCGTAGAGATGCTGGTAGCGCTTGCCGTGACCGGTGTTGCAATTGCCGGACTGACAGAAATAAGCCTACTCTCCTTCGACTGGATTAATAAATTTACCACAAAGGTCGACGTCAACATTGCAGCTAAACGTGCACTAGACAAAATAGGGTCTGACTTGAGAGTTGCCACCGCTATTGGTGACAGTTTCGATCCATCATTAGACACGACACCAGTGTTTCCTTCATCAAACAATCCACTCTACAGTGGTGGACTACCGGCAGGTGCATCAAGCTCATACCAGATCGATGACAGCACTTTGATTTTTCAGATACCTGTATTTAATAAGAAGGGTTGGCCAACGTCATTACCGAACAGCATAGATCCGGCAACCTCTTCGCATAAAGCGCAAAGGATGAACCTAGACACGATCGTTTACGAAGTTGCACCAGATCCAAGTCTTGAAGAAGCGGCGAAAGGAAAATATATTCTAAAACGTTCTGTTTTTGCTGGTATTCACGACACTGGCCTGATTGAGGATGTGA
>JAYRNY010000964.1:0-4041 GCA_041911975.1 bacterium
CCACCCGTGAAGGGCTGCCAGCTGCTCGGGGTCGTTGCTGCCATCCATCAGCGGGAAATCGACAGCAACTTCAATCGCCAGAATTCGAGCCTCGGGGTAATTGTCGAGTAGCCATTGAAGGTCGCCAGTGTGTGGGTCGTGGATTGTGATCCAGTCTTTATTTCGACCTTTCGGCAATTCGATGCGGCCCTTGATGGCCCGCTCGAATCCGCTGCACAGAGCCATCGAGTTCAACGATGGAGGAAGGCTGAACGTGATGAAATCGACAGTGGCTTTCGGCCTGCAGAAGACATCAAGCGGCGTGATATAATCAACTTGCATTTTTCAAATTTAACCGCCGCTGGTCTTGTGCCTGCTGGCGGTTTTTCTTTTAGGGGTTTCGGCGTTGGTCGTTGCGTCGCGCTTCGTCCTGGCGTCGTTCCCGATCAACTGCCGCCTGTGCACGATCTTGGTCGCGCTGGTAGTGCTGCGCCCGATAGTCGGACTCGCGGCGGTTGTTCTGATCGATCATGGCGCATTGAGCGCTGCTGCCCCGGCACAGATTTCGGCCTTCGCCGACGTAAGTCACGGGTGACTCGGCGTGTGCGGAAAACTGTAGGAGCGCCAGCGTCGTGGCAACGAGAATTCGGGTCATTAGCGATACCTGTCTATATTAGCTTTTACAAGAAACAGTATAGACAGCCGAGGTGCACTCACGGCTGAGTTAATCGACAATTTTCGGATCTTCATGATGTTGCCCAAAGGCAGTCTGGCTCGGAAGGTAGGGGTTTTGCGCCACCTCGAAAACAGGCTGGAATATATGGCTCTTAACTGTTGATTTATTTTATGAGCCACTATAACATGTGAGCCATACTTTTTGAGCCACAGGAGAACCAGCCATGTCCGTCATCGCATACACCCGAGTCTCGACCGACGACCAAACTTGCGAGAACCAACGCCGTGCCATTGAAGCCCGCTATAACGTCACCAAGCTATTTTCTGACGACGGCGTGTCCGGCGCGATTGCGGCCTCACAGCGCCCCGCTATGGCGTCCCTGCTTGCCTATGTGCGGGAAGGTGACAGCGTGGTCGTGACCGCCATTGACCGGCTCGGGCGAGATACGATTGATGTGCTGACCACAGTCGAGGCATTGAAAAAGAAGGGGGTGTCAGTTGTATCGATGCGCGAGGGATTCGACCTCGCCACCGATGCCGGGAAGCTGATGCTGACCATGCTTGCCGCCGTCGCTGAACTGGAACGAGCGAACATGAAGGCGCGCCAGCTTGCCGGGTTGGCGCGTGCGCGGGCTGAAGGTCGCAACTTGGGGCGCAGAAAAGCGATTGACGACAGTGCAGTGGCAGCGTGGCGGGAATCACAGACCCCGAAGGCCAGCATCAAGGCGACAGCGGGGCACTTCGGAATTTCGATTGCTTCAGTAAAGCGGGCTTGTTCCAAAAATTGAGATCGTACGTCGGCTTTAACAGGGGGCCGCAGTTAGCGCCCTACGCCGAGAACTCAGCGTATCTCGGGCAACCATCATCGGTATTCGCTCAAAATCTGCGCAACCTTCAAGAATAAAGTCTACCTGAGAGGCAAGCCTTTACTGCGCCCGAAGTCATATAACAAAAACAACCTACAGACTCATGCATATTTCTTTACCGATTTTCCAAATTGCATCTTGTTGCTCGGAGTTATCGGTACGCGCCCCTGGAATACTCGCGTACGGAATCTGTTTCGATTTAATATTTTCAAAAACACTTTTCGCTTTCCAAAGTGCCTTCGCTATTTTCGTGTTTTTTTCATCATCCTTATCTTCGAGATATGCTGGAATTATTTCTTTTTCCAATGCAACCTTGAATTCGTCATCTGAAAGTTTCTTTGTTCCTTCAAAAGCATCTTTCCCTAGATGCTGTATTTCAAGTGTCCAAACCACCTTTTTTACGACCGTAGCTTTTCTATTGTCACATTCTACAGACCGTGTTGCCTCTGCGACTTTCTTCTCTGCGTCAGATTTGCCGCACCCATAAACTCCGAGAGTGATTATCACTACTACGGACGAAACCATAATTATATTTTTCAAACTAACATCCTTTCAAAAAACATTTCAAAATTCAAATTGAGCCAATGCGTCGCCTGACGCAGTAGAGGCTCTTGCTTCTGTCTTTGATATTCCTGTCGCCCATCTTTTCGACTGACAGCAAGAGCCGCCAAGCTCTTCTATGCGTGCTGCAACCCCGAAAGGGTTTTGATCGATCCTGACGCGATTGTGAGCGTCTGATGCTACGCCTCGTCAAGTAGCTCGCTCAGCTTAACCAAGCCGGGAATAAACGCTTGCTCAAGCAATGCTTTCGGGTTTTCCTTCAGCTTCGCATATCGTTCCGCATCCTTGCCACCGTACTTATGTCCAATCGCAGCTTCACGCACATCGAACGGGATTTTCGCATCAACCATCAGGCTGCTGAATGTGTGTCGCATCGAATGGAAATACCCCAGTTTCGCCTCCGCGTCATCGACAGCCCCTTTTTTGCGCAACCTTCCCATTTCCTGCGACCCCCACATGATGACGGGCCGCCCCCAATGGTGATGGGCGCCTACCACGCTGTCGGGGGAGGACTTATCTTCTAAAATTGCTGGCTTCCATTTCGACTCGAACGGCCTGCGATTGCGCCCCTTCGCTCGTTGGACGAGAAGAAATGCTATAAACCCATGCCCCTCCAATGCTGGATGAATCGGCAGCAGCCGCCAAGATGCCAAGTTCTTTACCGACTGCTTGGTGACCTTCACTTTGCCGTGACCTTCGCTTTCGGGAGTTATGGCAATGCGTATGTACCAGAATCCGGCCTCGTGCAGAATCAGGTCTTGATCGAGGTTGATCTGCGCTAATTCCGTTATACGGCAGCCAAGAAATGCGGTCGCCAACGTCGCCCAATACTTTTCCGGACACTTTTTCCGGAACGCCCCCGCATTGCGAAACAGCACCTTCATCTGCTCCATCGTAAAAGCATCGCGCTCTTGCGAATCAGGGGCATCTCTCTTTGGCATCAAGCCTCGACTTGATATGTCAGTACCCCACTCGTAGGTATCGCGCATCCAATTGACAAGCGTCAGAAGCTGGCTGATCTCAAGCCGCTTGCCGTTGTATGAGGGAACCGTTTTCTTGACGTGATTCGCATACGCGGCAACGCGGCACTTTTCGATATATCGAATGTCAGTATCAGCACCAAAAAAACTCGTTGCTTTAAGTAGTCCTCAATCGCATCTTCAAACCGCATCCCGAAAGGTTTTTCCATTGGGGCTGGCGTTGTAGCAACGGGCAAGGGAGCACCATCAAACTGCGCTTGCAGCGCTGCCACAGCGATGGCAGCGTCCACATGCTCGCCCGGCTGTACATCTGTAGCTTTTGCTGTGCGCTTTCCGAACTCATCAAGAAACGACTCAAGCGCAAAGTCGATTCGAATTGTGTCTCTGCTTTTTCCCATACCTGAGCGTAGTTCTTCAAAAAAGGTGTCGGTCTTCACCCCGAGCTGCCGGGCGCGAATAACAGCTTCCCGCCGCTGCTCGGTTCGTAAAGACTGCACGAGGTACGGATGTCCAACAATCGACCTTAGATCGTCCGGTATACGTCGCCTGAAATACCAAACCGTGCCATGCCTTGACCGTTGCAAGAATGTGCCTGCCATCGCAATTGTGTCTCACCAATGTGCAACACCTGCGATGACCCGAGAGCCTTGCGGGAGAAAGCTCCCGCCGCATCAAGGCTTAGAGCGTGTTTTACAACTGATACGGTGCATCAGTTTTTTCCTGTCAGGTGAGCGATATGTTCGACCAACTGGCGCGCCAGCTCGGATTTCGGCGCCGGCGTCAGTGGGTGCGTGCCCTTGTCGTCGAACAGGACGAGGCTGTTGTCATCACCGCCGAAACCGTCCTGGATCAGGTTGCCTGCGATCAGCGGGATGTTCTTCTTGCGCCGCTTGGCCTGCGCGTATTCCTCCAGATTTCGGCTTTCGGCGGCAAAGCCGACGCAGAACGGGCCGCCCGGCAAGGCCGCCACTTCGGCAAGG
>JAYRNY010000965.1:0-4587 GCA_041911975.1 bacterium
ATCTTCTACTTTATAGACACTGCCCATGCCGCCGCGTCCGAGCAGATCGATTACCCTAAAACGTTCCAAAATGACGGCGCCCAGCTTGAATTCGAGATTCATAGCCGGACCCAATACGGTCGTTGCCGTCGAGTCTTGAGATGGTGTTTTGGAACTCGATTGGTCGCCTTGCGTCATGGCTCTGCACCATTGCCGGATTCCCTTATGCTCTTCTCTTCCAAGACACTGCCCGTGCCGCCAGTGTCTAGATGTTGAATGCCGACAAGCTTGTCTATAATGATGGTGTTGAGACCTGGTGCGGCAGTAGTTTTTTCCTGGTTGGCAAAATCATGCGGAGTATGGGGTGTGTTGGGACTCATGGTGTACTCATCGACTCGTCGAGGAATTGGTACGCGTCGTTGTCGTTGTCACTCAATTTGAGCTTTGCGTTCGGCAGAAGCGCTTTGAGGTAGGCAAAATCATGCTCACTGAAATCGCCTTTGCTGATGCTAATGTGGATGTCTGAAAATTTCTTCAATGTTTCCACGCAGCCCTTTGTAATGCGGCAGTTCTCCAATTTGATTGAACGCAGCTTCTTCAAATTGAGGAGGTAGGCGATATTTTTGTCATTGACTGCGGTATTGCCACTGAGATCGAGATCTGTAAGGTTATGTAATCGAGAAACAACCTTCAGATCATCGTCTGTGATGTTGCATTCTCTGATGTGCAAAACGCTAAGCAGTTTGCTTTCGGTCAGCTTATGCAAGAGGCTAGAAATGTTTGGCGTGCCAGATACATCGAGATCAGTCAGATTCAAGAGGTTGGGAAGCATTTCCAGTGTGTGTATGTTTGTGTGACTGCCGCCCAGGAAGAGCTGCCGCAAAGATGGAAGTCCGCCAATTTGTTTCAGGTCTTCTCGTGTGACATATGTGCCGCTCAGGTAGAGGTAGATCAAATTTTTCTGCGGCGACAGGGCCTGCAGCATTGGACCCGCATCTCGTTGCGCCCCTTTCAAAGTTAGAGACACCAACTCATCAGGTCTAAATTTTTGAAAAAGTTTTGGGTAAAGATAAATTCGAGGATCAGCACGAAAAGCGATCTTTCCTGGAGGCAGCTCGAATTTGCCTAGGGCTGCGTACTTGAAGTCGTCGCTTCTGTCGCCCACACGAAAACCGATGTCACCAATTTTGTGTTCTCCTGGAAAATTCCACAGCACTCGATTCTTGCCAATTGGCTTGCTGAAATAATCCGGGCCGGTGCCCAGGTAATGATCTCCCTGCTGAGAGATGTTTTCGGAAATGTCCACTGCTTTTACTAGAATGGAATTCGCATCTTTGTTCATTCTGTCCGACGCCGGGCTCTCTCTGGGTTTTACTCCCGGCTCCGTTTGAATTTGTTTCCAATTGCCGCATACATAACCAAGTCCGAATGCGCTGAATATGAGAAGCATTGAGAGCGGATTGAGTGCTCCAGGAAGACCCTCTTTCCTTTTTTGTTGCGCGAATGTGGGCTTAGAAAAAATAGATTCCGATGTTTCGAATATGTCTTGTAGCGATTGCTGGATTCCTACGAGTGCGGCTGTGAGCAAATGCGCATTTTGATAGCGTTTGCCCGGATCTTTCTCTAGAAGAGTTGCCACTAAGTCCTCAGCTGCTTGAGGAAATGTGATGCCCAGCGAAGCTTCTTTCAGGCTGAGTGGTTTTTCCGACTGATGTTTCATCATCGTGGACAGCGCATTGTCACCAATTAAAGGTGGTGCGCCTGTAAGAGCTTCATACATCACGCATCCCAGAGAATACAAGTCAGCGCGTTTGTCTACAGCAGTACCCATGCACTGCTCTGGACTCATGTATAAAGGACTGCCGAAAATTTCGCCTGTCTTTGTCAATGTCTGCTGATTGTATTCGTCGGCACCGGTCAATTTTGCGATACCCAGATCGACTACTTTTACGCTGGAAAAGAGGCTGCCTGCCGAGTTTTCTACGAGCATGATATTGCTCGGTTTCAAGTCTCTGTGGATTACGCCTGTATCGTGCGCGTAAGCAAGCGCAAATCCGACCTGGATTGAAAAGTTGAGCACCTGCGAAAGGCTGAGGCGCCCTTTTTTCTTCAACACATCCGCCAGGGTGTTGCCCCGCACCAGTTCCATTATGAAGAACGGCTGCCCGTCATCGAGCAATCCGGAGTCGTGGACTTTGATCAGATTGGGATGATCCAAACGACTTGCCGCTCTTGCTTCATTTTCAAAGCGCCGCCAGTTGGATTCATTCGCTTGTGCATCGAGCACCTTCAGTGCGAAGTCCGTCTGCAAATGCAAATGGCGCACGTGATAGACACTGCCCATGCCGCCTCGCCCAAGCAGTTCAACCACCTGGTAGCGATCGAGAATAGTTGTGCCGGGTTCCAGTGGCACGACCGGCTTGAACGAAGGCGTACCGCTAGCAACTGTTTGCTTTTCTAATTCTTTTGATTCTGCGTTTGCAGCATGTCCTGCCTGGCTGTTCGTCATCTGTTCCTCTAAAGTGAGATGAGCACCGTACAGTCTCCGGTTAAGGGGACTGAGCAAGGGACATGCGCGGCCGACAGAGTGAAGAAACTCCACTTTCATGTTCCCCGAAAATGCAGTTTTTAGACACTTATGAGGGGCCGGGTCAGGAAGTCCAGTTAAAAACGATGGATGCCAAGCGATCGCCGGCGATTTTTATGGGATAGAATTAGACAACTTTCACTATTGGAGCAGGAAGTCCTTCTAACCCAGGCCCAGTCGCCGTGGGCGGATTTTTGTGCACCAATTTCCCTGGTTTAGCCCTAGGTGAGGATTATGGTTGACACAGGTCTAATCATTAAGTCTGGTAGAGACGGGCAGCCGACGCTCGTATTCAAGACAGATGCACGCGAGATTTTGCCCCCGGAAACCCATGAAGAGCGCATGGAATGGGTGCGCTCCTCTTTCTTGCGCTTTTATGCCAAGGTCAACGAGCAGGGTTTTGCTCTTGAAGCCAAGACTGCTCATGCTTTGAGCATGTTCTCTTAACGCCAACCTTTCATTGCGCCATGTTTCAGCCTTGAGCCCAGCTCAGAGCCATTAAGTGGCGGTCCTGCCATATAATGTTCAATCCGCCTGCAATGGACATTTGCCGGCAAGGACAGGGCTTTTATGGCGGTCAACTCAACTTTGCCTGAAAAATCTGAAGGCTCCGCACGACGAGTATTCGTCGAGACTTTCGGCTGCCAGATGAATAAAGCCGACTCCGAGAATATGCTCGGGCTGCTCAGCGAAATTGGCTACGAGCAGACGCTCGACTCCAAACAAGCCGACCTTTTGATTTTGAATACTTGCGCTATTCGGGAAGGTGCTGAAGATAAGGTATTCAGCTATCTTGGTGCCTGGGGCAAACAAAAGAGAAAACGTCCTGAGATGATGATCGCTGTCGGCGGTTGCGTGGCACAGGAAAAAGGTGCCTCGATAATTTCGCGCATGCCGTATATCGACATTGTCTTTGGCACGCACAACCTCTACCGACTGCCGGATCTGGTTCTGAAAGCGCGACGAGAGAAAACCAGTGTCGTGGAAGTGGTGCAAGAACTGCCGGAAGATTTACCGGAATTGCCGGTGATTAGACAAAACGATTTCTCCGCATGGGTTTCGGTGATCTATGGTTGTGACTACAACTGCACATATTGCATCGTGCCTTATGTGCGAGGACGCGAGAAGAGTAGAACTGCTGAAGCTATTGAAAAAGAGATTGAAGAACTGACGGCTGCAGGCTATTTGGAAGTGACTTTGCTTGGGCAGAACGTGACTGCGTACGGTCACGATCTCGATCCGAAAATCCATCTGGGCGATTTGATAAGACGGCTTGAAAAGTTCGACTCATTGAAGAGAATCCGTTTTTTGACTGGACATCCAAGAGATCTGCAGGACGGAATCATAGACGCTGTTCACGAAGTGGAAAGTGCCTGCGAGTATTTCCACATTCCAATTCAAGCCGGTAATGACCGAACATTGCGCCGCATGGCACGTGGATATCAGGTTGATTTTTACAAACGTCTGATTGAGAAAATCCGCGCGAAAATGCCGGATGCGGCCATCACCAGCGATCTCATCGTCGGATTTCCAGGTGAGACGGAGCAGGAATTTATGGATACTGTAAATCTTGTCGAAGAGCTTCAGTTTGACTCCTGCAATACTGCAGCCTATTCGCCGAGACCGCACACTCATTCCGCATCATGGGCGCAACAGATTCCAGAGCACGAGAAATACGAACGCTTGCGATTTCTAAATACCGTGGTAGGCGATGTTTCTCACAAGATCAACAAACGCTATGTGGGCAACGTCGAAGAAGTGCTCGTGGAGGGCGAAAGCCAGCGTGATGATACAAGGCTTTCAGGCAGAACTCGCACCAATAAGATCGTAAATTTCGAAGGCGACAAGTCTCTGAAAGGAAGGCTTGTCGATGTGGAAATTCAGTCCGCGAATCCATGGGCATTGCGCGGCAGCCTCGTTTCGTCGCTTTTAAAGGAACCAGTGAGCAATTAGTTCAGTTTCTATCGTTTTGTTTTTAGTAGGTAAGGAGAGTTAGGTTAATAGCCATGTCAAAAGCATCG
>JAYRNY010000966.1:0-8322 GCA_041911975.1 bacterium
CAGGTTCAAAGAAGCCGCCGCAAAGACTTCGTCGTTTTTGGCAAAGTAGATGATGCAGCCCATGATGCCAAAAAGCACCAACCAAAAGAGGTGGCGAGACGGGGACTTCTGGTGAGCCTCCAGCCGGTTTGGATCTGCGGAGACGATTTCTGCCATGGGCTTACTTAAAAAAATGAATTGCCTTTATGCATGCCATTGTAAATACTCGACAAGGGGACGCGCTGAATGTTCCTGCAACTGTTGTCAAAAGCAGACTTTGCGACGCCGGCTACTTGAGGCCAGGGTATCAGGCGGCAGTGAAGACAGTCCGCCGGTCACCGCCCGGGTTGAGGGATATGGGTGCGAATAATCTCCACATCCTCAAAGTGGAAGACAGCCTAAAATCCAAAAGCCTTTTCTTTTTAAGGGGTTATGATCTGCCCTCGTGCTAAGTTGCCTCGCCGGCTTGGTCGTTGTCTAGACCGAGTCCAGGCGGACTGGAGCGTTTGCGTGTCAAATACGTTCATCTGGAATGAGAAGTGCGAGAGAATGTCGCGCGGCGAGCTGGAGAGCCTGCAGCTCGAACGGCTGAAAATAATGGTTCAAAGACTTTATGACCGCGTGCCTTTCTACAAAGAGCGCATGGATGAAAGAGGCGTAAGCGCGAAGTCGCTGAATACTCTTGCCGACCTGAAGAACTTTCCTTTTACGAAGAAAACAGACTTACGTGACAACTACCCTTTCGGTTTGTTCTCCGAGCCGCTCTCCAATGTGACCCGCCTGCACGCATCGTCCGGAACGAAAGGAAAGCCGACTGTCGTCGGCTATACGAAAAACGATATCGATATGTGGTCGGAAGTTTGCGCCCGCTCGCTAGCAACAGCCGGCGCGCGTCCCGGCGACATTCTGCACAACAGCTACGGCTACGGGCTTTTCACTGGTGGACTGGGCATGCATTACGGCGCGGAGAAATTCGGCGCCGTCGTCGTCCCCGCATCCGGTGGCAGAACCCAGCAGCAGATTTTGTTGCTGCAAGATTTTGGGTCGCGCATAATATGCTCCACGCCTTCATACGCGCTCAATATTGCTTACACCATGGAAGAGCTCGGCATCAGGCGCAGCTCGATAAAACTGGAACGCGGGATTTTCGGAGCCGAACCATGGACCGAAGAATTGCGCGCACAGATTGAAGAGAAATTGAAAATCGAAGCGCTGGATATTTACGGGCTGAGTGAAATCGTCGGACCGGGCGTCTCAATGGAGTGCGCTCAAGGGCGCAGCGGACTGCATATCTGGGAAGATCACTTCCTGCCGGAAATTATCGACCCCAAGACGGGCGAAATTCTGCCGATAGGAGAAGAGGGTGAACTGGTCTTTACTACACTGACTAAAGAAGCAATTCCCGTCCTCCGTTATCGTACCGGCGACATCTCCAGATTGTCGATGGAAACCTGCGTTTGCGGGCGGACCATGGCCAGAATGCAAAGAGTCAGAGCACGTCTTGACGACATGCTGATTATTCGCGGAGTGAACGTCTATCCTTCGGAAATCGAAAAAGTTCTCCTTGCTCTGGAAGAACTTTCCCCTCACTACCAACTCGTTATCGATCGCAAGAAAGCGCTGGACACGCTAGAAGTGCAGGTTGAAGTAACGGAAGCGCTCATTCAACAATGGGGTCACTTCGATGACGGTCGAGTTGAACTCTCCAATCTTTCTGAGCACATTCAAATGCTTCTCAAAGACAATCTCGGCATTACAGCCGACGTTCAATTGCTGAAGCCGAAAGCCGTTCCGCGCAGCGAAGGCAAGGCGGTCCGCATCATAGACAAACGCAAGGAAGAAAAAGCATCAGCCGAAAAAGTCGAGGGCAAAACTCCGGTTTCCTCGAAAGGCAAATAAAGGGTTCCCAGTCGGGCACCTTATACGGTGCCTCCACCAACCAATTCCTATTTTGAGTTCAAGGAGAGAGAAATGGTAAAGCTCATCGCACTGTATAAGAAACCAGCCAATGCAGTCGAATTCGACAACAGGTACTTCAACGAGCATATCCCACTGGCCAGCAAAATTCCCGGTCTCAGAAAAACCGAAGTTGCCAAAATCGTCGGGACTCCGGCAGGCGAATCGGAGTATTACTTGATGGCAGAACTTTATTTCGACAACATGGAAGCGCTCAAAGCAGGCATGTCCTCGCCTGAAGGAAAGGCAGCCGCCAAGGACGTTATGAGCTTCGCGAAAGACATCGTGTCCATGATGTTTGCCGAAGAAGAAAAAGTTCCAGCGTCGGTCTAACTCGAGTAAAGTCGCATTTAAAGCAAACGCGGTTTGTGGTTTTTTACTGAACGTCTGCTAGACATCTGCAATAGACTGGCAGCGATTTTACAGGCTCAACCGCTAAGGAGAAGAAATGTCTACATCCACGGCAGACAGCGTATTTAAAGGTGCTCCACCGGAATCATTCGGATTCAAACGGATCATCTATACAAAGTCCGGATTCACATCCACCATCACGATCAACCGGCCCGATGTGCTCAACTGCTTCGATTCGGTAACCTTGAAGGAGCTGGGTGCCGCCTTTGTTGATTCTGCACAAGACGACAATGTCGCTGTCGTAATCATCACCGGAGCAGGCAGCAAAGCCTTTTGCACCGGTGCCGACTTGAAGGAGCAAGAAGACCACATCCTCAAGAAGCCGAATAACTACTACAAGTGGATGTACCAGTTCATCGAAATGCACGATCGCCTTCGCAATATCGGCAAGCCGACGATTGCAAAGTTGAACGGCATGGTTGTGGGCGGCGGCAACGAGCTGAATATGGCTTGTGATCTGGCTGTAGCAGCCGATCACGTGACCATACGTCAGGTCGGTGCCGGTCGCGGCAGCGTGGCAGCTGGTGGTGCCACTCAATGGTTGCCGTTGATTATTGGCGATCGACGAGCCCGCGAAATGCTACTGCTTTGTGAACCTATCGATGCATACACGGCATTGGAATGGGGTCTCGTAAACCAGGTGGTGCCCGCCTCCATGCTTGACCAGACAGTCGACGAGCTAGCCCAGAAGCTCTACAACAAGTTGCCGGAATGCACTCGCTACACGAAGCAGCAGCTGAATTTCTGGCGTGATTTCTCCTGGGGAATGACCATCGGTCATGCTCGCGATTGGCTCACCTTGCACGCGGGCGCTCATGAAACCGCCGAAGGTCTGCGCTCTTTCCGGCGCAAACAAGACATTGCCTATCCAAAAATCAGATGCAAATCAGCAGGTCCGGCCGACACATTCAGCGGTCACGTTGATGCCGTGCCGTGCCCTTCCTGCAATGACCAGATGCCGACGACAAACGCATTTTGCGGAGCCTGCGGCACCAAACTAAAAGGTTAAGTTCGCACCGCAGTTTTATGTTAAGGAGCAAGAGATGATGACCCTCACCTACAAAAATATTCTGACCAGTACTGAAGACCAAATCGGCATTGTGACCTTGAACCGTCCGACCGTTTTGAACGCATTGAGCCATGACCTGATGGACGAGCTGGTCAAAGCACTGGAAGAATTCGACCGTGACGAAAACATCCGTGTCATCATCCTCACTGGCAGCGAGCGCGCTTTTGCAGCCGGCGCCGACATCAAAGAAATGTCGGACGAAACGACGATATCGATCATGAACAAAGATCGCTTCGCCACCTGGGACCGCGTGCGTTGCATCAAGAAACCGATTATCGCTGCCGTCAGCGGCTTCGCTCTGGGCGGAGGCTGCGAGCTGGTCATGACCTGCGACATGATCGTCGCCTCGGAAACAGCTCAATTCGGTCAACCAGAAATCAACATCGGCGTCATCCCCGGAGCCGGTGGAACGCAAAGACTTACCCGCGTGGTCGGCAAGCACAAAGCCATGGAGATCATCTTGACGGGACGTTCCATCACTGCCCAGGAAGCGCATGCGATGGGTCTGGTAAACCGCATTGCCCCTGTTGAACTTTATCTTGACGAAGCAAAAGCTCTGGCAAAAGAAATCGCCAAGAAGTCACCGGTGGCAGTAAAACTCGCAAAAGAAGCCATCCTCAAAGCCTTCGACGGCTCGCTGGTTGAAGGTCTGGAATTCGAGCGCAAGAACTTCTACATGCTCTTCTCTTCCGAAGACCAAAAAGAAGGCATGCGTGCATTCCTGGAGAAGCGCCAGGCCACCTTCACCGGCCGCTAAGAAGCCTCTGTATGGGCGATGCATGGCATCGCCCGCTCTTTCTTAGATCCCCTTTCCAACGAGGAGAACCTCAATAATGGCTGAAGAAACAATTCTTTTAACGGAGATCAAAAACGGCGTCGGCATCATCACACTGAACCGCCCCGACAAGTTAAATTCGTTCACCGACGAACTGACTTTCCGCCTGCAAGATGCTCTGAAAGAGATGGAGAAATCCAAAGACGTAAAAGCAATTGTCGTAACCGGAGCCGGACGAGGCTTCTGCGCCGGACAGGACCTGCAAAGCCGCAGCATCAGCCATGAAGAAGGCGTGCGCCCGTCGCTCGGAGATTCTATTCGCCGCCGCTACAATCCGATCATCACCAAACTGCGCAGAATGGAAAAACCAATCATCGCCGCTGTTAATGGAGTCGCGGCCGGTGCCGGTGCATCGCTGGCGTTTGCCTGCGACTACCGCATCGTTGCCGAGGGCGTCAGCTTCATCCAATCCTTCACGAAGGTAGGACTGATCCCTGATTCCGGCGCCACCTTCATTTTGCCGCGCCTGGTAGGCGTCACTCGCGCTTTCGACCTGATGCTTTCCGCCGACAAGTTGGAAGCAAAAGAAGCGCTGGAACTGGGCGCTATCAACAAGATCGTTCCTGCCGATGCGCTGATGAGAGAAGCCATTGAATTGGCTGAAAAACTCGCAAAAGGACCGACCAAGGCATTTGCTTTAACCAAGCGTGCAGTAAATCGCTCCATATTCCCTGACCTGGAAGAGCTCTTGGAATACGAAGCGCAATTGCAAGAAATCGCCGGACGCTCAGACGATTTCTCCGAAGGCGTCAAAGCGTTCGTTGAAAAACGTACGCCCGCTTACACCGGCAAATAGTTTCTCGTGAAGAACTTTCAGCAAAACAAATCCCACCCTTATCCAGCGCTGGTGCTGTTCTTGGCCATTTGCACAGCCCTTGCTTCACCATCAATCGCTCAGGAAAAACAAGATTCGTCTGTTAAAAACAAGAATATAGCCGACCTTTCATGGTTGGTCGGGAAATGGGAGTCGAAAGAGCGTAATTCATCGTTCGAAGAACATTGGATGTGGCCTCGAGACGGCGCGATGATCGGCATGGGCAGGGAGATGAGCGGGTCCAAAATGGTCTTCTTCGAATATCTGCGCATCGAGCAACGCAAAGAGGGACTCTTCTATGTCGCTCAACCTCAGGGAAAAACTCAGACGGACTTTCGCCTGACACACGAAGGCAAAAACACCCTTGTGTTCGAGAATTCGGAACATGACTTTCCGAAGAAAATCGAGTATGAAAGAGGTGCAGCCGGCTCCGTCACAGTGAGGGTTTCCGGGAACGGAAAGGAAAAGTCATTTCAGCGCGTTCTTTTCAGGGTGCGAAACTAAAAACCTGACTCGTGCGGAGCAAGCTGTTGTTGCTCTTCTTCTTTTTGCTGCTTCTGCTCTTGCCCGCGCATATATGGTGAAGGTTGCGGCGCTTCCGGAGCGGCTTGAGCAGGTCTGAGCAGCTGCTCGAGCATGGCGATTCTTTGCATCACCGCAGACGTTCTTTTCGGCTCGTTGCAAGTTCGGCAAAATTCTTTGTATTCCTTGATCGCCGATGAAATGTGGCGTTCCTGGTCAAACATCATAGCCAGATTCAGGTGAGCTTCTGAGTTATCTTTGTTCATGCTCAGCGTTCTGTGGAAATCTTCCAAAGCGCTCTGGTGATCGCCCAGCGCCAACAAGCATTTGCCGCGGCTCGTAAATAGTGTTTCTTCATCAAGTCCCTTGAGGGTCTTTTCGCTGTTCAGCATTTTGGTGAATTGATTGATCGCAGCAGGCCATTTCTTTGCCCACATAAGCATATCGGCGTAATTCATCCATGCTTCGGTGTAGCTCCAGGGCGCATCGCCCAAGGCCTGCAAGAACCAACCTACAGCGCCGTCATAATTGTTTCTTGCTTTCTCGACCAAACCATAAAGGTTATACGCCTTCGGGCACTGCCCCTGATAATCGGACAGCGCGCAACGCGCTTCGTCTTCCGCCTCAGCCAGGCGATTGTTTCTCAAATAAATGTGCCCCAGGTGAATATGAGCTTCCCATGAAGGTCCGGGAGTTTGCTCAAAATGCTTTTTGAACGCTTCGATCGCTTTGGTGTCTTCGTGCTTCACCATATAAGTGCAGCCCAGCCAATACCAGGCAGCCGGCATGTACTCGTTGCGCGCAAAGTAGACAGACTGTTTGAACGCATCTACGGCACCGTCATAATCTCTGGATTTGTACTTGCTCATGCCGATATCGAACTGAGCATCAGATGGCAAGACATGCCCTTTTCCGCGCTCGGACTTCCCATATACAGGATTGACCAGAGCGATGCAAAAACAAAGGAGAACGGTGAATGCAAGAGTAGCTTTGCGCGTCTTGTTCAACTTTCAGAGCTCCTTCATTCTCGAAAGGCCTAAACTGATGTTTCGACCTTTGCTTGCTGGTCAGACGCCCATCATTTCTTTGAATTGGGCCTCATCAAGAACTGTTATACCAAGTTCTTGCGCTTTTGCCAGTTTTGAGCCTGCGCTGGCGCCGGCCACCACAAAATCGGTCTTCTTGGAGACAGAACTGGAGGCTTTGCCGCCTCTGTCCTTGATCATTTTTTCGGCTTCCGAGCGATCCATGGAAAGCGTTCCTGTTAAAACAAAAGTCTTGCCGGTCAATGTTTTCTCGATGGCATTGCGGGCGTTTATCTCACTTTCACTAACTTGCATTTGCACGCCCAGACTGCGCAGGTCCGCAATCAACTTCCTGGTCAGGTCGCTTTGAAAAAACTCCACCACCGATTGCGCTATCGCCGGGCCCATGCCGTCTATAGCGAGAATGTCTTCGGCTGTGGCACTTTCCAGCTGATCGACGCTGGCGAAACGATCGGCCAGCAGTTCCGCACCGGAAGACCCTATATGCCTGATGCCCAGCGCGTGAATGAAATTGGGGAAGGGGCGAACCTTGGACTCTTCAATTGCGGACAGAACATTCTCGATCCATTTCACGCCTTGCTTTTCCTTCTTGTCCTTCCATTTGAGCTGTTTCAATTTCTCCGCGTCCAGACGATAGAGATCGGCGACATCTTTGATCAAATCCTGATCGACGAGCAGCTCCACAAGGACTTCACCGACGCCTTCGATATCCATGGCATCGCGGCTGGCGAAGTGTTCGATACGTCGCTTCGTTTGAGCCGGGCAACCGTATGTATTGGGGCAGCGTAATGCCACTTCATCGCCGATGCGTTCCAACGCATAATGGCAGATCGGGCAGGTAGTGGGATATTCAAACGGCACGCTGTCGGGCTTGCGCTTCTCCGGTTTTACACAAAGAACATCAGGAATAATCTCTCCCGCTTTGCGCACTAGAACCGTATCGCCTATGCGCACATCGAGACGGCGAATTTGATCGGCGTTGTGCAAACTGGCGCGCTTCACGGTAGTGCCTGCCAGCTTCACCGGCGTAAGAAGCGCAGTCGGGGTGACAGCGCCGGTTCTGCCGACGTCGAATTGAATGCCTTCCAGAAGCGTTTCAGCTTCCTCGGGCGGATACTTAAAGGCAATCGCCCAACGAGGACTGTGCGACGTTGCGCCAAGCGCGTTCCAAAGCGATCGCTGATCGAGTTTTACGACGACGCCGTCCGTCTGATAGTCGAAGCCGTGGCGCTTATTGTCGATGTCCCGGCAGAAGGCCTTCACTTCATCGATTCCCGTAGCGACCTTGCTGTTGGACTCAGTCGGGAATCCGAGCAGTCTCAAGAGTTCCAATTCACTAAAATGATTGGGCGGGTCGACCATTTCTTTGTCGGTGACAAACGCTGTATAGACAAAGAGTGAAAGCTTGCGTCTAGCTGTTTTCCGCGGGTCCTTTTGACGAAGCGATCCGCTGGCGGCATTTCTCGGATTTGCAAATGTCGCCTCACCTTCATCAATAAGTGCTTCGTTGAGAGCTGTGAAACTGCTGACCGGCATGTAGACTTCGCCACGCACTTCCAGCCGGTCGGGAACTTTCAGAACACCGCCCGAATAGGTCTTCGCCTGAGCTTTCAACACTTTCGGCAAAGCTGAGATCGTTTTCAAATTGTGAGTAACGTCCTCTCCGACTTCGCCATTGCCTCTGGTGGCA